>JANMHK010000186.1:0-14960 GCA_031375135.1 Sphingobacteriales bacterium
GCTCAGGGTGAATTTTGCTGATGGATCAGGTGGTGGTGGCAGAACCAGGATCACCGGAACTGAAGGGGTATTGGAATTACAAGGCAACAAGTTCACCATGAAGAGCGCCAAACTTCCTAAGGCACCAGGCTTTGGCGGCTACGACAGTTATTCAACTTTTTCAGAAAAACAGCAGAAAGACTTCGCTAAATGGTATGAAAGCCAGTATTCAGAGGCCGATAAAAAGAAAACGACTCCGATAGAATCGAAATTTGTTTCTCCTGACGGGTATGATGAGCGGTATGATCATTTTGTAAACTTTTTTGAGGCCATCAGAACAGGCAAAAAACTGGTTGAAGATGCAAGTTTTGGCCTAAGGGCAGCAGGACCTGCCGTATTGGCTAATCTGAGCTACGAAAAGCGGAAACTGATCCATTGGGACCCAGTTGCTATGAAGATTGTCAAATTAGCTAATTGGCTGATTAGTTCATTCTTTATTTTACGTTGGTCTAATACTGACGACCCACAATCAGCCAATCAGCCAATCAGCTAATAAGCCAATGAGCTAATGGGTACCCTTGCACAATAAATCCTATTTTTAGGCATTTAAAGAAAAACTGCAAACCTCTTGATCCGGAACCGGGTAATATGGCTGCTGGTATTTGTGATATTGGCTACCCAGGTTAAAGCACAGAAACCTTCTACTTCCAACCTAAGAAACAAATGGATCCCGGTTAGGAACGGTAAAATTATTATAGACTCCCTCAGCATCATTCCCAGTAGCTTCAGCATCAATGGAATAGACGCTAATTCATACACCCTCGATCCGGTCAATGGCAGCATCACCTGGATATCTTTACCGCAGGCCGACAGTGTTCCCGTTTCTTACCGGGTATTCCCAGCACGACTCAATGCACCGGTCCAGCACATGAAGTTTGACACCGTGATGCAAAAATTCGTCATTTCGCCGCTGGATGTGAAGGGCAGGAAAGGCAATGATGAGAATGTATTTGACTTCGGAAACATCACCTATAATGGCAGTTTTGGCAGGGGACTATCGTTTGGAAACCGACAAGACGTTGTAGTGAGTTCTAGCCTAAATCTCCAGTTAAATGGGTACCTGGGCGACAGTATCCAGCTGGCCGCAGCGATCAGTGATAACAACATACCCATACAGCCAGATGGCAATACCCAGAACCTGAACGAATTTGATCAGGTCTTCATTCAGTTTTCAAAAAAGAACTGGCGCTTCAGCATTGGCGATATCGACATCCGGCAGAGTCAAAGCTATTTTCTCAATTTTTATAAAAGGTTGCAGGGAGCCATGTTCGAAACCACAACCAAAATAGGTAAAGATAAAACGAACAAGCTTTTGCTTAGCGGCGCAGTGGCAAAGGGAAAATTCACCAGGAACATATTCAACGGACTTGAAGGAAACCAGGGGCCTTATCGTTTAAAAGGAGCGAACAGCGAATTGTTCTTTATCGTACTGGCCGGCACCGAAAGGGTATGGATCGATGGGGAACTGCTGCAGCGGGGCGAGGACCAGGATTATGTGATCAACTACAACACGGCAGAAGTAACGTTCACGCCCAAACGAATGATCACGAAGGATAAAAGGATCCAAATTGAATTTGAATATGCCGACCGTAATTTCCTGAATGCACAGATTTATGTGTCTGACGAATTACAACTGAATAAGAAGTTGAAAGTCAGGCTGGGGGCTTACAATAACAATGATGCAAAAAATTCTTCCATCAACCAAACGCTGGATACGCAGCAGAAACAGTATTTGTCGGAAGTAGGAGACAGTGTTCAACGTGCTTACTATCCCTCTGCTGTTAGGGATACCTTCTCCGTTGGCAAGATCCTATATAGAAAACTGGATACCATATACGCTGGGGGCAGGGATTCGATCTACGTATACAGTTCGGACAACAGTCAGGCCTTATACAATCTCAGTTTTTCGGAAGTAGGACAGGGCCGGGGTGATTACCAACTCGATCTTTCCGGGAATGCGAATGGAAAACTTTACCGCTGGGTTTCACCCGATCCCCTTGGAAATAAGACAGGGAATTATGAACCCGCTATCTTGCTGATTGCTCCGCGAAAGCAACAGCTCATTACGGTAGGCGCGGATTATCAGGACGGTAAGTTTCTGGCTAAAACAGAATTTGCCGTAAGTAGTCTTGATGTCAACACATTTTCGTCCAAAGATAAAGGGAATGATCAGGGCTTTGCAGGTCGTGTGACGATCAGTAACAGCAAGATGCTGGCACCAAAGAAAGGATTGGAATTGTTGAATGAACTCTATCTTGAACACACCAGTGAAACATTCCGGCCCATCGAGAGGTTGAGGAACGTAGAGTTCAATCGTGATTGGGGGTTGCCTTTTGATGCCACACCTGCAGCAGAGAATCTTTTTAATGCCGGGGTGGGTTTGAAAGATAATCGTGATCATACGGTCAAGTATAATTTTGCAGGCTTCATACGCAGCAATAATTATTCTGCCTTCAGAAACAGCATTATGCACTCGGGAGATATTGAAGGTTGGAAATTCAACAACCAGTTCAACTATACCAGTATTGACCAGGAGTTTCAGCATGGGTTTTACCTGCGGCCGATGATCGATCTATCTAAAAAATTGAAACATTTTGGCAACTACCAGGTGGGCATGAATTATTCACTGGAGCATAATGAGCTGGGGTATAAGAAACTGGATTCGCTCAACCTGCAAAGCTTTTCATTTGACACCTGGAAGGCGTTCTTACATTCACCTGATGCCCCAAATAAATGGGGAGTGAACTTTTTTACAAGGGCGGATAAACTTCCGTTTGGCAATAAATTGTTGCGTTCAGACCGTAGTATGAATTATAATGCATTTACGGAATTGATGAAAAGTGAACACCATCAGTTCAGACTGAACGCAACCTACCGAAACCTGAAAGTGTTTGATACCAAACTCACGTCGCAGAAGCCAGATGCCACTATACTAGGCAGGGGTGAATACATTTCTAATCTTTGGAAGGGAGCGGTTACAGGGAACATCCTATATGAGATGGGAACAGGGCAGGAACCGCGACGTGATTTTGCCTATCTCGAAGTGCCGGCCGGGCAGGGAGAATACACATGGATCGATTACAACAACGATGGCATCCAGCAGCTGAATGAATTTGAACTGGCACGTTTCCAGGACCAGGCCAAATATATCCGGATCTTTACGCCAACGCTGGAGTTCATCAAGGCCAATTACCTGCAGTTCAACTATAGCTTCACATTCAATCCAAGATCGGCGCTGAACATTGCAAAAGCCAGGGGCATCAATAAATTACTGACTAAAATTTATTTGCAAAGTGCCCTGCAAATCAATCGGAAAACAATTTCAGACGGACTGGGAGAGTTTAATCCGTTTGATAACCCATTCGGAGATACATCTTTGCTCACCCTTGATCAGCTGTACAGCAACACGTTTTCTTACAATCGGTACAGCAGTATTTGGGGCATTGACCTAAATAATATAAGGACCTCAGCACGAGCATTTCTTTCTTATGGTTATGAGACCAGGAGGCTGAATGATTGGAATATGAAGACGAGGTTGAATATCAGCAAGGCCTATACACTGGACATCATTGCCCGCCAGGTTACGAATAAATTGGTCACGCCTCAATTGAGTAACCGGAACTTCGACATTCTGTCCCATTCCCTGGAACCCAGGTTCACCTATACAAAAGGGACTAAGTTCAGAAGCCAGGTCAGTTATAAATGGGATGACCGGAAGAATGCGTCAACAGAAAGATCCACCAGTCATTCGATGAATGCAGAAGTTAAATACAATGTGGTCTCCAACACAGCACTCACAACCAAATTCACTTATAATCAAATTAGCTTTAATGCGGCTACAAACTCTACTGTAGCGTATATCATGCTGGACGGTCTGCTTCCGGGGAAGAACTACTTATGGACCATCGACCTTACAAAAAGACTAACCAGTTTCCTGGAATTAAACATGCAGTATGAAGGCCGGAAAGCAGGTAGTTCCAATATGGTGCATATTGGCCGGGCGCAAATACGGGCGCTGTTTTAAACAATTATCCATTTTATAGTTGGAAGGGTACAAAGCAAAAAAAAGCCGGACTGTCGCCCGGCTTTTTTTCTATGTTGTGTTCTGTATGTTTAGCTGAACAAACCGCCTTTCTTCAATTGCACGGTGTTTTCGCCGATCTTAAATCCATTGTGATACACTTCTACTTTATATGCACCCGGCTGATATTTATCCGCTTGCTTCAGGTCAAAGCTCACGCTTTTCTTAGCACCTTGTTCGTAGTCTACAGTGATTTTGTTGGTGAACTGTTTTTCACCATCTTTTCTTGTAGTGAACGTGCCGGAGTTCAGGCTTTGTTCTGATACCATTTTGCCTGCAGGATCAGTAACCAGTACATAAAGGTCTTTCTGGCCACTTGGTGCGATCAGGTTCTCATCCAATTCAAAAGATATCCTGAATTTATCAGCACGCTTAGCTGTTGAGGTAGCTTTTTCTTTACCGCCAGTTTTCTCGTTGATGGCAGCAATGCGGAAGTTTGATGCATGCAGCGTAGAACCAATGTCTACTTTTTCTTCAGCTGCTTTTTTCTCTCCCTGGGTAGTACTCAGATTCTGCTCCAGTTCCGTTTTCTGCGTGGTTAGCGTATTTTTCTCTGTAGTAAGTGTTTGATTTTCGCCCTGCAGTCTTTCGATCTCTGCTACATAGCCATCGATCTTACCATTCAGTTGCTTGATTAAACCCCTTGCTTCAGCCATATCTGCTGCAGTTGCATTTTGCTTACGAACCAGCGTCTGGATCCTTGATTTTACCTGATCAATTTCTTTGTCACGTGTTTTCACCAGGCTGTCGAGCTTGGTATTGGCGCCAGTCATGGCATCAAGACGAAGCAACGCATCTTCGTATTCTTTTTGAACCTGGTTTTTAGAAGAATCAAGCATGGTGTACTGAACATCTTTTTGCTGGATCACTTCTTTTGTTTTGCTTTTATCGTAGATGATATAGCCCCAGGTACCCAATAGGGCGGCGATTAGTATACCATAGATCAACCCCCTGTTATCTTTCCTAGGTGAAGGTGAAGGAGGTGTTGCAGATGGATAATTAGTAGAACTCATAATGGAATTTTTATTTAAATTGTATTAGATGTGCAATGTGTATAAAAAAATAAATAGGGACAAGAATTTATAACTGTTTGATCGCTGACTGTTGTCCTCTGTTGGCCCATTTAGCCTTAAAAACGCTCATATCCGGCTTAATTTCCAAAATCATGCCAGAAAATGCAATTGCTTGCAAATCACGCACTCGTTAAAGGTGTTTTCTTTTCCTGAAACCCTGCATATCCCGCAGTTTTACTAAGTTATATGCCTCCACCAGATTAACTTTGCCACGATTAATTTTATGAGTTTAAGTAGTGAGAAAATACTTCAGGACTGGAAGAAAAAGCAATTCAAACCGATTTACTGGCTTGAAGGTGAAGAGGGCTATTTCATTGATGTGCTGATGGATTTTGCCGAACATCATATACTTAATGAGCAGGATGCTTCCTTTAATTTAAGTGTGTTTTATGGTAAGGACGCGGTTTGGTCAGAGGTGATCAACGCCTGCCGCAGGTAAACCAAGTTTGCAGAAAAACAGGTAGTTCTGTTGAAAGAAGCACAACATATGCGGGATATTGAAAAGTTGGAGCCTTATATCGATCAACCCCTTCATTCTACCATTTTCGTAGTGGGATATAAGGAAAAGAAGATGGACGGCCGCAGTAAATTGGGTAAGATGTTGGGCAAGAAAACTGAACATCTGACTACAAAGAAAATTCCTGATTATCAACTGCCTGAATGGACCTCCCAATTAATTCATACGAAAGGGTTTCTCATCAGTCCTGCGGCTTTGGCAATGCTGGTTGATCATATCGGCAACGATCTCAACAGGCTTTCGAACGAGGTGGACAAGCTGATTGTGAACCTTGGCACCCGCAGGGAGATCAAGGAAGATGACATTGAAAAATATATCGGGGTTAGCCGGGAATTCAATGTATTTGAATTACAGAGTGCCCTCGCAAAAAGGGAGATGCATAAAGCCATACGCATTGTTGAATATTTTGAACATAATCCCAAAGCTGCACCCATTCAATTGATCCTGCCAGCCCTATATTCTTTTTTCAGCAAAACCTACATGTTGTTCAGCTATTCGTTAGAGGATGAAAAAGCTGCAGCATCGGCGATTGGGGTAGCGCCTTTTTTCATCAAGGAGAATATTGCAGCCGCAAGAAACTTCTCTTTGCAAGGGATAGAACAGACTTTGCTCCTGTTACATGAATATAACCTTCGATCGATAGGCGTTAATGATTCCGGCACTTCAGATGCTTCCCTGCTAAAAGAACTGGTGGTGAAGATGCTTGATCATAGAAACTAGTGTGGCTAGCTTGAAAGAGTAACAACTACTAAAGATCTGCCAGCAGTTTTTCCACTTCCAGTTTATCTTCTTCCAGCTGCTGTGTGAGGGCCTCAAGGGATGGGAACTTGATTTCCTTTCTCACGTAATGGTGGAGTTTGATCCACAAGGTGGCATCATAAATTTCTTCACTGAAGTTAAGAATATGCACTTCGATCGATCTTTTAACACCATCCACCGTCGGCCTGAAACCAATATTCATCATTCCGCGATACTGGCTTTTCTTGGTCCCGATCTGAAGGGTGACCGCATAGACGCCATCCGCCGGAATCAACTTTTCAGGATCTTCAACCAGTATATTAGCAGTGGGAAATCCAATCGTCCTTCCTCTTTGATCGCCGCCGATAACAGTTCCGGATACCGGGTAAGGGTAACCGAGAAATTGGTTCGCTTCGGCAAGTTTTCCGTCCCGCAGATCGTTCCTGATCCTGGTGGAGCTGATGGTTACCGTGTTAAGCACATGTTCAGGAATTTCTTTTACTTCAAATCCATGGGCCGGCGCCATGGCCTCCAGGAGTTGGTAGTCTCCCTTCCGGCCCTGGCCAAAACGATGATCATAACCAATGATGAGGATATCCGGATGAAACCTGCTGACTAGGAAATCCGCGATGTATTGTTCGGCAGTCAGGGAAGCAAATTCAGGAGTGAATGGAACTACCACAAGGTGGTTTACACCAAGCGCCTGCAGGAGCATGATCTTTTCATCAAGGGTGTTCAGCAGCGAGACGCCTTCTATTCTGCCCGGTACTATTTTACGGGGGTGGGGATGAAAAGTAATGATCACCGTTTCCCCGTTGGTCTGGGCTGCCTCCGCTTTCAACTGCCTGATGATCTGCTGGTGGCCCAGATGGACACCGTCAAAAGTGCCTATCGTAACCACGGCTTTTTTGAAAGATGGGAGAACGTCGATATTTCTGTGAACCTGCATATGAGGGCTGCAAAGCTATAAAAAAACAGCTGTTCATAAATTCGTCATGCAGATGTTGCCCGATTAGTTAGTTTTGCGCCTTTCAAACTGCATTCATGAGTCTATACCAGAAACGGGGCGTTTCAGCACAAAAAGAGGAAGTTCATGCCGCTACCAGCGGCCTGGACCAGGGTCTTTATGCCCATTCGTTCTGCAAAATATACCCCGACCATCTTGGCAATGATCCTGATTTTGCATCTGTTATGCATGCCGATGGGGCAGGGACCAAATCGATCCTGGCCTACCTGTACTGGAAGGAAACCGGCGATATCTCTGTTTGGAAGGGTATTGCCCAGGATGCTATCGTGATGAATCTCGATGATCTGCTATGCGTCGGGATTTATGATAACCTGGTGTTCAATTCAACGATCGACCGCAATAAACACCTGATCCCGGGTGAAGTACTTGGCGAGATCATTAATGGTTCCCAGCAGATCTTCGATACACTGGCTGATGCCGGCATTCATAATCATTTTCTTGGCGGTGAAACCGCGGACGTAGGGGATGTGGTGAGGACCATTGCCGTAAACGGAACACTGACCGCACGCTGGCCGAGAAATAAGCTCATCACCAACAACAAGATCTCAGCAGGTGATGTGATCGTAGGTTTTGCAGGTTTTGGAAAAACGACATACGAGCAGGAGTATAACAGCGGGATAGCCAGTAATGGCCTTACCAGTGCAAGGCACGACATGCTCAGGCACGAGTACGCAAGTGAATACCCCGAATCATTTGATCCCAATACTAGCCTTGACGTGGTTTATGTAGGACCATACAGATTGACAGATGAGGTCAGCATTAAGTCTCAGGGAGCAAGTTTCGACATGCCTATAGGTAAGCTGTTGCTTAGCCCAACCCGTAGTTTTGCCCCTGTGATCAAAGAGATCCTGGAAGATCATTTCGAAGCGGTACACGGTATGGTCCATTGCAGCGGCGGCGGCCAGACCAAATGTTTGAAATACTTACCAGGCGGACTGGCCGTTATCAAAGACAATCTTTTTGACATCCCCGAAATTTTCAGGCTGATTCGGAAAGCCGGAGGGGCAGACCTCTACGAGATGTACCAGGTATTTAATATGGGCTGCAGGCTGGAAATATACACCACGGCTGAAGCTGCTGGAGCACTGATTGAAAAAGCGAACAAGTTTGGAGTGGAGGCGCAGGTGATCGGACGGGTAATTTCGTCTGAGTCTAAATTTCTTGAGCTCCATAGCCCTGAGGGGATTATCAAATATTAAAGAACTTACAACAGTTATTCTCATAAATTTGAAACATGGCTGAAAAGATCCTAGAACTGAAAAAGGCAAACATTTACCAGGGTAATTCGCTGATCCTGGGAGACGTTAATATTTCTGTGGACAGAGGTGAATTTGTTTTTCTGGTTGGGAAAACCGGCACCGGTAAATCAAGCCTGCTAAAAACCCTTTACGGGGAGCTTCCCCTCACAGAAGGGGAAGGAAATGTTGTAGGATTTAATCTCAAACAGTTGACCTGGAAAACCGTTCCTTACCTGCGTAGAACGATAGGAATCGTGTTTCAGGATTTCCAACTGTTGACCGACCGGAACGTGCATGATAACCTCGAGTTTGTGCTTGAAGCTACGGGTTGGAAAGATAAAAAACTGATGGAAGAAAAGATCCAGGAAGTGTTGGAGAAAGTTGGACTGAAAACCAAAGGTTTCAAATATCCTTTTGAACTTTCAGGTGGTGAACAACAACGTGTTGATGTTGCCAGGGCACTGCTCAATTCTCCTAAACTTATTCTGGCTGATGAGCCCACAGGTAACCTGGACCCCGAAACAAGCGATGAGATCATGAATCTGCTGATGCAAGTATCAAGGGATTTTGGCTCCGCTGTAGTGATGGCTACGCACGATTACATCGTGATCAATAAATTTCCTGCAAGAACGATCAAGACCGAAAAAGGCATGGTGATCGACAACGCTACAGTATCGTACCAGCAATAATTTCTTTTCCGCTTTATTGTTTTAGCCGGATGTTCCTGAACTCTACTTTCATTTCAGGTGCAACGTGCAGTTGGAATCCAATGAGCCCACTGGCTTTTCTGTTGACGGTATCGTTATCTGTCGCTTCACTCATCAGTACCCCATTGATATAATGTTTCAGATGAAATCTTTTAATGACCAGATGAACTTCATTCCATTCTGGTTTGATACGCGCTTTTAAAGAATCGGAATTACCGAGTGAGCCAGTAATGTCTGGGCGTCCGCCCATAGGAATAGTAGCTATTTCGCCGCGTTTTGCAATAAATCCCCTTCCACGTTCTTCGTAGATCTGACCCGTATATACATTGCCGCCATCGATGTCGGCTTGGTATCCTTTTAACGCAAAAGGGATTCCCGGAACTTCCTCACTGCGGTATTGGATACCACTGTTGCCGCCTTTGCTGATCCTGTACTCTGTTTTCAATTCGAAATCACCCGGTGTACTGACCCTGTAGATCAGGAAGGTATTTGTCTTTAACCGGTGATCCGGTGTCTCAAGTCCTACAATAACACCATTTTCGATCGACCAGAAGCTGGAATCCCTTTCCCAGCCTTTGAAAGTTTTGCCATCAAAAATCGATACAAAACCACGGTCCGTTTCCTTAATACCCGTGTTGTTTTTTTCTCCTTTCCAGCTTTCGTTGGCTATAAAAATACTTGCCGCCAGACCTAAAACGACCAATAGAAAATAATGCTTCATTTATTTTATTATCATGTTGATGAAAGATAATGATTTCACTTACTAGGCAGATGCAGAAAACAATTCCTTGATATGTTTACCCTTGCCATCAGGCGTGGTATAAAAAGGTCGTTGTTCAATATCGTATTGCGTTTCAGGCGGTATGCCGAGCGAATGGTATATAGTCTGATGAAGCTGGTCTATCCTTACAGGATTCGCAATGGTTTTGCAGGGTCTTTCATCTGCTGTTTTACCGTATACAAACCCTTTCTTGATCCCACCCCCAAACATTAATACTGATCCCGCATCCGTAAAATGACGATGCATGCCATAAAACTTAAGATCAGATAAGATATCCGGTTGATTGACCTGTTCAAGTACCTTGAGACCTGGCTTGCCTTCAACCATCATATCACGGCTGAATTCACTGGCCAGTATGATAATGGTTCTGTCCAGATGGCCAGATTCTTCGAGGTCTCTGACCAGTTGCGCAATGGGCGCATCGATCATTTTTTTCATGTTGGCCATTCTGGTATGACCATTCTCGTGGGTATCAAAACCAACGAAAGGTTCGTACTCGGTAGTGACACTGATGAATCTTGCGCCTTTTTGAGTCAGTCGTTTGGCAAGCAGGCATCCCAGCCCAAAACGCCCCGTATTATACTGATTAAATTTTTCTTTCGGCTCTTGTGAAAGATCAAATGCTTTTGCTTCAGGGGAATTCAAAAGCATATAGGACTGTTCCATTGATCTGCGAAGGGATTCTTTTTGATAGTCGCTGCCAAATTCCCCAATGGGACTTTTGCTTACCAGGTCATTGTAGATCTTATTGCGCTTTTCAAAACGGGTAGCATCCATTCCTACCGGTGGTCTTACACTATCAAGACCTTGTGAAGGATCAGGTATCATGAAAGGGCCAAATTCGTTGCCGAGGAATCCGGCCGTATGAAATGCTTTCAGTTCTTCTGCTTCGCCTACCGTAAAACGCTGGCCAATGTCCACAAAGGCCGGAATAACGGGATTCTTTGGGCCGAGCAGGCTGGAGATCCAGGCACCCAGATGAGGTGCTGCAACGGTCTGTGGAGGCTCGTAACAGGTATGCCAATGATATTGGTGTCTTGAATGAAGGATATGACCCATATCGGCAGCTGTATATGATTTGATCAGTGTCCCACGGTCCATCACTTTTCCTATGGATTCAAGTCCTTCAGAAAAATGAACACCATCTATTGCCGTTGGAACAGAAGGGAAGGTGCTGAGTACCCAGTTGCCTTCCATTCCTTTTTCGAAAGCCGTATATCTTTTTGGATCAAAAGTTTCTGTATGCGCCATTCCACCTGCCATCCAGAGCAGGATCACTGTATCTGCAGTGGATTTTATCTTGCCACGATTGGTACAGCCGGGTAGCAGGCTGGCCAGAGGCGCCCCCGCTGCCAGAGCAGCCATCGTGGCCGCACTGCTCTGTTTTAGAAAATCTCTTCGGTTCCAGTTCTTATTCATTTCTCAGATCAAGTTACTAATAAATCAATTGAAATTCGGGATGAACCGTCATGGCCCATAACAAGTCCTGCACATCTTCAACAGAAGGCTTTGGCCCTAATGCTTTCAGGGCAATAGACTGCTCTTCGTTGCTTGGCTTTCGGCCAAGCATGTTTCGGTATAATTCGGAAACGAGTAGTGCGGGATCCGGATGGGCCTGTTTCCATTTTTCCGCAGCTCTTCTTAATCCCGAATTAAAGGTAATGCCGTTCGTCAACTCCAGCGCCTGGATCAGGTTAGCCTGAGAACTTCGGCTACTCGTAACCGTTTCTCTGTTGGGTCTCCCGAGGGCAACCAGGAATGGATCATTTCTGATCAGCGAAGCGCGGGTAAACGGAATATTTTGTTTTATCGATGGAGGCAAAACTTTATCAACGATCATGCTGTCGCCGTACAGTGGAATTAAGGCAGCGCTAACGGCATCAGAGAATTGTTCTGCTGATAATCTTTTACGTATCATTCCCTTGAATAAATAATCTTTTGCCAATAACATTTCCGGTTCTTTCACTGCTACAGACGGAAGTTGGTAGGTTTGTGAAGTCATCACCTGATAAAGTAGCTCTTTGATGTTAGATCCATTTCTTGTAAAATCATAGGCAAGCCAGTCGAGCAGATCCTGGCTCCACGGTGCATTATCCATGGCATCAACAGGCTCCACCATACCGCGACCGAACAACTGCGCCCAGAGGCGGTTCACCAGGGTCCGATATAGCCTTCCATTTTTCGGCTGAACCAGTTTTTCGGCCAGTTGTGCTAAACGTTCTTTCCTGTTTAGGCCAGAATCGATCGTTCCCAGTTCGGGGTAGATAATTCTTTTTCCAGCCATTTTCCCAGTAGGCTTATCGCATTTGTTGATTTGTAACAGCGAGTCAGAAAACAGATTGGCAAATGAGTACGAGTCTTCCAATTTCCAGTCACTGATAAAACTGTCGTGGCAGCTTGCACATTTTAAATTAAGACCAAGTAATGCCTGTGAAACATTTTGCGCGGCTTGCATTTCTGTACTCTGGCTGGAGTTAATGGTACCACGCCACTGGATGCCCCTGATAAACCCTTGAGATGGTAGCTCAGGTGAGATCAGTTCTTTCACAAACAGGTCGTACGATTTGTTTTCAAGCAGCGAGTTGTACAACCAACTTGAAATATTATAGCGTCCGCCTGTGATGTAGCCAGTGCCCGAGTAATCGTTTCTTAGCAGGTCGTTCCAAAAACTTGACCAGTGCTGCGCATAGTCGTGCTCGCGCGCCAGTAACTTACGAACCAGTTTTTCTCTTTTCCCCGGCGTTTTATCTGCAATAAAAGCATCAATGGAATCAGGGGCTGGGATCAGTCCAATGGCATCCAAATATACACGACGAATATATGTTCGATCATCGACCGTTTTGGGCCAGGTTATTTTCTTTTCTGAAAAATATTGGTTGACAAACCGATCAACTGGATTTGTCAACATACCAGTTACGGCGGGTAGCTCAGGCAACCGGGGTTCAAGTGCAGCTACGCGGTACAAACTCTTTAAATTGCCCGTTGGCCACGGAGCGCCTTGCTGGATCCAGAACTCGATGATGGCGATCTCATTTTTAGTAAGCCCTTTCCCTTTGGTAGGCATTGACTCTTTATCAGAGCGGGGCAGTTTGATCCTGCGGATCATTTCACTGTTATTGGGATCGCCTGGTGTGATCACCTTACCGTGTTCGCCACCTTCGAACATAAATTCCTTCCTGTCCAGTCGTAATTCCCCTTTCACTTTTCCAGCGCCATGACAACTGTAGCAATTATGCGCGAAGATGGTCCTTACCTCGAGATTCAGGTCTTGGATCTGTGCTTCATCCAACGGCCCCTTCATGCTGGCCAGGCTAAATCCAGACCCATCAATGGCGGGGTTTTCTTCGGTGCCATTTGTGGGAAGAAGTTCAGTCAGATATTCTTCCCCATGTGTTAATTCAGAACCGAAATGTCCGGTAACGATCACACTGAGGCAGCTGGTGAACAGGAATATTTTAGCGAGATTTCTTCTACCTGCATAATAATACCAGCTTGACACCAGGGCCAATAGCAAAGTAGAAATGCCCGTCCACTGGTGCAGTGGAAGTGCTTCGCTGCCATAAGAACCCGTGTTCGCGAGCAGCAGGCCCAGGGCTACGGATATGACCGATGTAACAGAAGCAACGATCACCACAATAACCACAGCAGGTTTTAGCTGGGGTTTGTTCCGCCAGACCAGCAGTTCAAGTAAGGCGGCCATGAACAGAAGGCCTATAGGGAAGTGCACGATCATGGGGTGCAATCGACCCAACAGGGCCCAAAGCCAGAAGGCGGACTTCTCGGCGGCTTCCGGTTCACCGGCAAAAGCAGAGAAGGCGAGTAGCGAGCCAATTAAAACAAACGATAGTTTCTTCATTCAAATGGAAAAAGTCCCTTAAAATAATCACTTAATGAATATTTTCCATCATGTACTGTCGGATTTCTACCGACAGGTTCTGCACGACAGCTAGTGTTGGACGTTTCCTGATCGGGTTGGTAGACGGTTTAAGATATCCAGCCAATGAGGCGTTCAGCAGTTTTGCTGTTGTTGTAATAATGGTGCATGAGGTTGTGTCTCAACTGGATCTCTTCATCTTCAAAAGGCTTTCGGTAAAGCTGCATCACGATGGATTTGAAAGCCTGTTCGCTGGAAGCGATATGGCAGGCCGAGCCCAGTTCTGTTCCATGGGTCATCTTATCGTTCACCACGCAATGTCGGCCGCAGAATATTGAATACAGTAGTTTGAACTTAACGCCAGTGCTTGTGAAAGATGGTAATATATTGATCTGTGCCTTTTGGATCAGGTCCTGCATTTCCTTGTCGGATGGATTAGAAACAATACAGGTATGTTTCTTTTTGTGCGCCAGTTTTTCTAAATGTGGCGAGGGATTTTTTCCGGCGATAACAAAAGGTATCTCCAGGTGGTCGAAAATATTTTCAAGCAACCAGATAGCAACTTTTTCATTTTCGGGAACTGAAAGGTTACCATGGTAAAGACAGAATGTGCCGACCCCTTCCTGACAAAGCGGGAAATCCCATCCGATAAACGCTGGAAGGCAGGCAACATTTTTTGCTTTGAATTCCATTCTATAGAACGCAGCGTCTTTTTCTGTCATCGTCAGGATTAGCGCATTTGTAGCGGCGATCTTTTTCTCATATTTCCGCAGCAAAATAGATTCGCGCAAATAGAAGATTTTCTTTGACAGGGATCTGCTTTGCCTGGCCAGTTGGCGGTAGTATTGATACTCCACGTTATGAAGCCTGACAATTACTTTTCGG
>JANMHK010000197.1:0-6426 GCA_031375135.1 Sphingobacteriales bacterium
CGGCAAGCAATAAGCCTGAAGACATAAAAAATTACCTCGAGCTCTACGTCCGGTTTAAACTCAAGGTACAGGCTGCTTACGACATGAAATTAGATACGCTCTTGAGGCAGCAGGAAGAAGTGATGAATTTCAGACAGCAGATCGAAGAGCCCTTTCTCCGGGATAATGCCATGCTGAACGATTTGACCGCTGAAGCTGCAAAACGTGGCGAAAAAGACCTTAGAATATCACATATTTTCATTCCATACAGAAAAGACTATGCTGCCAACCCTTCGGTGCAGCTGATTCCCTCACCTGCCGATTCCGCTGCCGCCAACCAGAAAATCAAGGAAGTTCAGGAACTATTAAAGAAAGGAGAAGATTTTGGGAAACTGGCCCTGGCCTACTCAAGTGACCCCGCCGTAACTACTAACAAAGGCGATCTGGGATATATCACCGTGTTCAGCCTGCCATACCAACTCGAGAATGTGGTTTACCCGCTGGCGATCAACGCCGTTTCGGAACCGTATCGGTCAACAGCAGGATGGCATATATTCAAAAAGACCGACGAGAGAAAAGCAAAGGGGAAGATCAAAGCCCAACAGATCCTGATCGCAGTGGATGCACAAAGTGGGCCCGTAGAAAAAAACAAAGCCGCGGCCCTCGCTGATTCTTTATATAATGCCCTAAAAGCGGGTTCGAGTTTTGAAACCCTTGCCTCCGATTATAGTAATGACCCCGGATCTGCCGGTACTGGAGGAATGATGCCCGTGATCGGTGTAGGTGAATATGATGCTGAATTTGAAAACAAACTATTTTCCCTCGCTAAGGATGGCGACATCGCTGCGCCTTTTGAGACATCGTTGGGCTATCATATCGTGAAAAGAAAGGAATTAATTTCAAGGGAGCCGGACTCCGAATACTCCTGGAAATATGCAGTTTCGACCGACAAACGTGCGGATCTGGCGAAGAGATCTTTTGAGAAAACCTGCATCCAAAAAACCGGAATGAAAAAAATAGTTCGCGATGAACGGGAACTGTTCCGTTACACTGACTCTTTTGTTGCCACAAAGAAAAAGATATTCTCACCGGTCATAAAAGACAATGGCGTCCTATTTGAATTTCCCGCGCAAAAAATCACCATCCAACAATGGCTGGATTATGTAGCTGCAAGGAATCCTGAAAGAACAGAAGAGATCTATAAGAAACTTTATGATGCATTTGCAGGTGAGATGAGCGTGGCTTACTACAGGAAAAATCTGGAAAAATACAGTCCTGAATTCAAGGCCCAGTATGCTGAATTTATGGAAGGCAATCTGCTTTTCGAAGTGATGGAAAGGAAAGTCTGGAACAAATCATCGTCAGATTCCGTTGCTTTAAAGAATTTATACGCACGCCAAAAATCCAAATACAAATGGAGCAAAAGTGCGGACGCGATCATGGTCAATGCCCCAGAAACAACTGAAGCAGACAATGCAAAATCAGCTTTGTTGGGGGATCCAAAGAATTGGAGATCTATAGCTGAGCTGGGTGCTGGTAAGACTATTGTCGATAGCGGAAGAGTAGAATGGTCGCAAATCCCCGTGAATTCGGATCTGCTTAAAGTTGGCTACATCACGCCGATGGCTGTAAACAGTGAAGACCATTCGGTTTCGTTTACCTATATCGTAAATCTCTATCCAAGCGAATCACCGAAGAGCTATGAAGACGCCAAGGGTCAATTGATCAATGACTACCAGACGGAGCTGGAAGCAAAATGGGTCACTGAATTGAAAAAGAAATATCCCGTGAAAGTCAACCCCGTTGTACTGGATTCGCTCGATTTAGAATTGACGAATTGACGAATTGGCGAATTATCGAATTTATTAAGCATTTTAGGATGGAGAATCCGTCAATTCGCCAATCCGATAATTCGCCAATCCTATAAAACCTGCAGCATAACATTCCGAATCACCTGAGGCTTGCCCAGCGTATAATAATGCAGAACGGGAACACCTTCTTTTTTTAACTCTTTCGACTGTTCAACCAGCCATTCGGTTCCAACCCTTTCCACATCTATATCTGCTTTGCATTTCATGATTTCCATACTCAGTTCGGTAGGAATGTCTACATGAAAGGTTCGGGGAATAACAGACAATTGTTTTTTATTCGTGATCGGCTTTAATCCTGGAATGATGGGCACAGTAATTCCAGCATCCCTGCATTCCTGTACAAAAGCGAAGTACTTTTTATTGTCGAAAAACATCTGGGTTACAATATATTCGGCGCCCGATTCCACTTTAGACCTGAGAAAATTCATGTCGGTTTGGAGATTAGGTGCTTCAAAATGTTTTTCAGGATACCCTGCAACACCAATACAGAAATTCGTTCGGAATCCCTGCCTGATATCGTCTTCCAAATAAATTCCATTGTTCAGGTCCACCGTCTGCTTCAACAAATCGATCGCATAGGCATGGCCGTTAGGTTCCGGCTCAAAAGTGGATTCGTTTTTGTGCGCATCCCCACGCAATACAAGTACGTTATCGATACCGAGGAAATTCAGATCGATCAGCGCATCTTCAGTTTCACGTTTGGAAAACCCACCGCAAATAAGATGGGGCACCGCATCAATCTTATAGTGGTTCATGATGGCAGCACAAATGCCCACCGTACCCGGCCTTTTTCTGACTTCCACTTTTTCAAAATTCCCATCCGCTTTTTTCTTGAACACCTGCTCACTTCTGTGGTAGGTAACATTGATAAAAGAGGGCTTGAATTCCATCAAATGATCCAGGTGATCGAAGATCGAATTGATCGTTTTACCCTTTAAAGGGGGTAATACCTCAAATGATATTACCGTATCCTTAGCCTGCTGAATATGATCGATTACTTTCATTTACTTGGGTTCGATTGTTAAATCAGGCTGCAAAGTACGGCACAAAACAGCTTCATAGCAAATCTGTTAAAGAGTACGGGTTTGTGTCATAACACCTGTTAGTTCCGTATTTTTGGCCTCAGAAAGAACAAGAATTTGGATCTGATCATACATACAAAGGATCTCGTAAAAAGTTACCGAAGCCGGACAGTGGTAAATCACGTCTCCATCGACGTTAAACAAGGTGAGATCGTAGGCTTACTCGGACCTAACGGAGCCGGTAAAACAACCACCTTTTATATGGTTGTTGGACTTATACAACCCGATGAAGGACAAGTTTACCTGAACGACCAGTTAATCACCGGCCTGCCCATGTATAAACGGGCACAAATGGGCATTGGCTATCTGCCACAGGAGGCTTCTGTGTTTAGAAAGCTTTCTGTGGAAGACAATATTATGGCCGTGCTCGAAATGACAAAGCTCAACAAGGCCGATCGGAGAGAAAAAATGGAATCCCTACTGTCTGAGTTCAGGCTTACCCATGTGCGGAAAAATAACGGCGACTCACTTTCCGGAGGGGAAAGAAGACGTACGGAGATCGCCCGCGCGCTAGCCGTGAACCCTAACTTTATCCTGCTCGATGAGCCATTTGCCGGCGTTGACCCCATTGCTGTGGAAGATATCCAGACGGTGGTCGCCCGTCTCAAATACAAGAACATCGGCATCCTGATCACTGATCACAACGTAAACGAAACACTTTCTATCTGCGACCGGGCTTACCTTCTGATCGAA
This sequence comes from Sphingobacteriales bacterium, assembly GCA_031375135.1. Lineage (GTDB taxonomy): Bacteria > Bacteroidota > Bacteroidia > Chitinophagales > Chitinophagaceae > Pollutibacter. The sequence continues at coordinate 3,626 of JANMHK010000197.1, forward strand.
GGAAAAATCTTCAAACACGGTACCGCAGAAGAACTTGCAGAAGACGAAGATGTAAGGCGCCTATACCTGGGTCGCAATTTCGAGCTCAAAAGAAAAGATTACCTGCACGACGAGGCGAGGGCCGAAGCTGGCAAATAGTGGCATCAGGATTGAACTACTGTCAATTCCAAACCTTTCACTATTTTGTGCGCAATGAAAATCCTTAGTCCTGCTATATCCCGACTGGCACGAATGCGTATGTGGCGCATAGATGCCTGGACGCAAAATCCCATTGCAGCCCAGCGGGAGGTATTGCAAGACCTGGTGACCTCTGCCCAATACACGGAGTTTGGTCGTAAGTACGACTTCTCTTCATTGTATAACATCAGGGATTTTAAGAAAGCCGTCCCAATTCATGAATATGATGATCTGAAGCCATATATCAACCGGATCATGGAAGGAGAACAAAACCTCCTTTGGAACACCCCCATCAATTGGTTTGCAAAAAGCAGCGGCACCACCTCTGAAAAATCTAAATTCATCCCTGTTAGCAATGAAAGCCTGGAAGACAGTCATTTCAGGGGCGCAAAAGACGTACTCACCTTATATTATAATTTCAACCCCTATTCGGACCTGCTGACAGGCAAAGGGCTGGTGATTGGCGGAAGCCATACCGTACACCAGATCAACGATGAAACCCATTATGGGGATCTAAGTGCGGTATTGCTGCAAAACTCCCCGTTCTGGGGCAAATGGGTAAGAACACCGGAGCTGAGTATCGCCCTGTTGGATGAATGGGAAACGAAAATCGAAAAACTCGCCCAACACACGATACTCGAAAACGTGACCTCCATTTCAGGCGTACCAACCTGGACCATGGTATTATTCAGAAGGATCCTCGAGATCACAGGAAAACAAACCATCAGCGAAGTTTGGCCGGATTTGGAACTTTACCTGCACGGCGGAGTTTCGTTTGTCCCCTACCGTGAGCACTTCGAAAAACTGATCGGGAAGGATATCCATTATGTTGAAATGTATAATGCCAGTGAAGGCGTGTTTGCAGCGCAGGATAGTCCTGATGCGGATGGCATGTTGTTGTTCACCGACCATGGCATTTTCATGGAGTTCATGCCGCTGGAAGAATATGGAAAGCCTGAACCCAGAACCATTGGGTTGAGGGATGTTGAAATTGGCAAGAACTATGCGCTGGTGATCAGCACCAATGGGGGCCTTTGGAGGTACTGCATCGGCGACACCATACAATTCACGACACTGGCCCCGTTCCGAGTAAAAGTGAGTGGCCGGATCAAACATTTTATCAACGCTTTTGGGGAAGAATTGATCGTAGACAATACTGACCGCGCGATAAAATTGGCCTGTGAACAAACCGGGGCTGCTGTCAATGATTATACGGCTGCACCCGTTTATTTCAGCCATGATGGAAACGGCGCGCACGAATGGCTGATCGAATTCGAGCAAGAACCCGTAAATATGGCTCATTTCACCTACGAGCTTGACAATGCACTGAAACAAGTGAACAGCGACTACGAAGCCAAAAGACATAAGGACATTGCGCTTCGGGCTCCCATTCTGCACAGTATTAAGAAGGGCAGCTTCTCCAGTTGGCTAAAATGCAAAGGGAAGCTAGGCGGACAACACAAAGTTCCAAGGCTTAGCAACGACAGGCAATTCCTGGACGAAATTCTTGCCATGATCCAGTCTCCATCTTACTAATTCAGTTCAAAATTTCTTCTGAACCCAAGGGTTAATATGATTATTGGTATTTTGCAGGCCTTAATTAATTAAACCATTTACATGAAACTGCTTGAAGGGAAAGTTGCCATTGTTACCGGTGCCGCAAGAGGTATTGGTGAAGCCATTGCTGAAAAATTTGCCGACCATGGCGCTCATGTCGCTTTCACCTACGTCAGTGACAGCAGTTCAGAGAAGGCTAAAGCGCTGGAAGACAGACTTATTTCCAAAGGCGTGAAAGCCAAAGCCTATCAAAGCAATGCCGGCGATTTCGTGCAATGCGAGCAAATGGTCAACGATGTACTGGCAACATTCGGAAGCATTGACATTTGTGTCAACAATGCAGGTATTTCGAAAGATAATCTTCTCCTTCGCGTAACTCCCGAACAATGGGACGATGTGATGCAGACCAACCTGAAAAGTGTTTTCAATATGACGAAGCTGGTCATGCGCCCCATGATGAAAGCAAAAAAAGGCTCGATCATAAACATGAGCTCCATCGTAGGCGTAAGGGGAAATGCGGGACAGTCAAGCTATTCGGCGAGTAAAGCAGGCATCATCGGTTTTACAAAATCCATGGCCCATGAGCTGGGGAGCAGGAATATCAGGTGCAACGCCATAGCCCCGGGTTTCATTGAAACCGACATGACCCATTATTTGAAAGATGGTGAAGGAGCGAGCGCCTTTCTTGCTAATATCCCCTTGGGAAGATTTGGAACTGGCGAAGAAGTAGCCAATACCAGCCTTTTCCTTGCTTCTGATCTCAGTTCATATATCACCGGCCAGGTGCTCAGCACTTGCGGAGGATTGAATATCTGATCGCTGAGATCGGGCGAAGTTCGGATCCGGATGAGAAGGTATAGCCATTTCAGCCATAAGTCATAAGGTGATGCTGGCAGGATGGATAAAGTGAGAAGCGAGGCCGAGCGAAAAAGGGCATCCAATCTGTTCTTAAAATTTTGTTAAAGGCTGCCCTCTCCTAAACAGCCACCGAATAACTGAGTTTTCTTTACCTGCCGATGCTAATACGAAGATCAATAGGCTTTTTTCTGCTGGCTGTTTTCCTGATA
>JANMHK010000234.1:0-3570 GCA_031375135.1 Sphingobacteriales bacterium
CAACCTTGGAAGAATTGATCAAAGGTACAGAGAAAGGAATCCTTGTTACGCGTTTATGGTATATCCGCTCCGTTGATCCGCAGACATTGTTGTTAACGGGACTGACCCGTGACGGAACTTTTTACATTGAAAACGGCCAGATCAAATTTCCCATCAAGAATTTGAGGTTCAACGAAAGCCCGATCATCATGCTGAATAATATCGACGAGCTCGGGATTCCAGAACGTTGTGTGAGCGGCGAATCGACGGCCAATTATATGTTGCCGCCGATGAGGTTGCGCGACTTTACATTTACCTCTTTGTCGGACGCCGTCTAAGCAATAAATATTTGAAGTTGAAACGAAGAGATTTTTTGTACTATGCAGGGCTAGGCGCCGGCGTTGGCCTGATGCCGCCCTTGCCTGGCTTTGCCCGGGAGATCGCGCTGGAAGATGCATTGACGCCTATTGACACAGTCATTAAAAAGAAGCTGGCGGATACTGCGCTCAGTGCTGCAAGATCCAGGGGCGCCACTTATGCTGATGTTCGTATTGGCCGCTACCTGAATCAATTCATCAGTACGCGCGAAAGGAATATACAGGGTATTGGAAATACAGAATCTTACGGAATGGGGATCCGGGTAATCGCGAATGGTTGCTGGGGCTTTGCTGCAACGGATAATATGACCACAGACGGGATCGCCAGGGCCGCAGAACAAGCGGTTCAGGTGGCGAAAGTAAATGCCAAGATCGCTGATGAGCCGGTGAAACTTGTGCCTCAAAAAGGTTATGGTGAGGTGAGTTGGAAAACGCCCATCATCAATAATGCATTTGAAGTGCCGATCAAAGAAAAGGTTGATCTTCTATTGCAGGTAAATGATGCGGCCATGCAGAACGGTGCCACCTTTGCCACATCTTCTTTGTTTCAGGTCAACGAGCAGAAATATTTTGCATCTACAGAGGGTTCATACATCGATCAGGATATACACCGGATCTGGCCAACTTTTACATTAACTAAAACGGATAAACAGTCGGGCAAATTCCAAACCCGCGATGCTTTAAGTGCTCCGATGGGTATGGGTTACGAGTACCTGACTCCGAATGCATCTGAACAAGTGAATGCACATTTCACTTTGTACCGGAACAGGTATGATATGAAAGAAGATGCGCGTGTAGGAGCCTTGCAGTTAGAAGAAAAGATCAGGGCCAAAGCCGTGGAGCCGGGAAAATTTGACTTGGTAGTGGATCCCACACAGTTGTTTTTGACCATCCATGAATCAGTGGGCCATCCTACGGAGTTGGATCGGGTATTGGGTTATGAAGCGAATTATGCTGGAACGAGTTTTGTCACCCTTGATAAATGGAAATCGGGGAATTTTAATTTCGGAAATAAGCTCGTGAATATTGTGGCCGACAAAACGCAGGCGGGATCTTTAGGCGGGGTAGGGTATGATGATGAAGGCGTAAAAACTAAACAGTGGGATATCATCCGCGACGGAATTCTTGTTGATTACCAGGCCACGCGCGACCAGGCGCATATTTTGGGTTTGAAGGAATCACATGGTTGCTGTTATGCGGATAGCTGGGATAGCGTTCAGTTTCAACGGATGCCGAATGTTTCCTTGAAACCGGGAACGTCATCTTTGAAAGTGATGGACATGATCGGGCAGGTAGAGAAAGGCATTTATATATTAGGAAGAAGTTCTTATTCAATAGATCAGCAACGCTATAATTTCCAGTTCGGCGGTCAGCTGACGTACGAGATCAAGAACGGAAAGATCGTGGGCATGTTGAAGGATGTGGCCTATCAGTCCAACACGCAAGAGTTCTGGAATTCTGTGGGCGCCATTTGCGATGCATCTGACTATCGCCTTGGTGGATCTTTCCGGGACGGCAAGGGCCAGCCTTCGCAGATCAGCGCCGTATCACATGGATGCTCCACCACGAGATTCAATAATGTGAATGTGATCAATACGGGGCGGAAATTGTAGCACATTACGAATACTCTGTAACAACGAAGGCATGAACAGGATAACACTATCTCGATCTTGGAATGACGAGCGTAAAGTAGAACGGTCGTTGATTTTTGGGGTGCTGATTTTTTCAGTTTTCACCGTGGGGCAGGACTTGATCCGAGCGAATCTGGATAAGTCGGCTTTTTATTTTTCCGAATCTTTTCTGTTCAGTTCATTTTGGTGGCTTTTTGCTCCCCTATTCTGGGTCCAGTTTCGGCTGATTAGGTTATTTCCAAAACTCTGGTGGAAACCGGCTTTAGCTGTTCTACTTATTTGTGTCCACATATCTTGCTATCCTCTTTTAGTTTGGGCGCTTTCCAAAACGTTTTATTACCATACGTTCGCGATAGACCAGACATTTCGGTATGCCCTTGCAGAATACCTGTATCTGCTTGTCATATTTTATACCATTCCTGTTTTTGTATTAAAGTGGTATGATAGAGGCCGGCTCCACGAAGAGCTTAACCAAAGCGTTAAGCAGGATAACACTGAAAATTATATCAGCAGTTTGCTTGTTGAGCAGGGAACAAGGAAACAGGTGATCAATATTTCCGAAGTCTTATACTTTTCGGCCAGCCCGCCATATATCACTGTAAATACCCAGGATAAACAATTCCTCCTAAGTCAAACGTTGAAATCAATCTATCCAACGCTAGATCCGGACTGTTTTTTAAGGATCCATAAGTCCACCATTGTCAATATCGAAAGGGTGAGTTCTTATGCAACCAGAAATAACGGCGACTATGACTTGACCATGGACAACAACACGGAACTTCGGGTAAGCAGGAATTTTGCAGGAGATTTCAAACGGGTTTTCAGGACGATCCATCGTTTGACCACAGATTAACCTCAGCTTGCCATATGCGAGTTGATTTGCAACCCCCCGACACTGAAATTTGTATCAAACAAATGTCATGAGCAAGACCTACCTCATCATGCTATTGGTTTGTACCTCCATGTTTTTAAGTTGTGGGGGTCAGACAAAGCCGTCTTCTCCAAATACCACCCAATCGAAGTCGGTCGCTGTTGTTGGCGGTCCTTTTGAAAATGGGGAGTTTTTGTACATTGGAATGCCCGATCATATCAAATCGGTTGATACAAGTAGAGGCTGGAATCAGAAAGGCCAGAAGCTTCTCATTAAGGGAACAATATATAAGTTTGACGGAAAGACGCCCGCACCTAATGTGATCTTGTATTATTATCATACGGACGTCAAGGGAGTATATGCTAAAAAGCCAGGCCTTGATCAGAGGGTTGTCAGGCATGGATATATCAGGGGTTGGGTAAAGTCCGACAGCAATGGGAAATATGCTATCTACACGGTTCGTCCTGCGCCATATCCGGGCAGGGAAGCGGAAGCTCATATTCATCCAGCTATCAAAGAGCCGGAAATTGATAAGGAATACTATATCGACGAATTTGTCTTTGATGATGATGTGTTATTAACGGGTAAGAAAAGAAAGGAGATGCAAAACCGAGGCGGTAGCGGAATATTAAGGCCTTACCAAAAAGGAGACCTGCAAATTGCGGAGCACGATATTATCCTTGGACTCAATATTCCCAATTATCCTGTTGCT
>JANMHK010000238.1:0-11082 GCA_031375135.1 Sphingobacteriales bacterium
CTTTACTGATGTCCAGCAACGCCGACAGTTGGGTACTCGTAGCTCATAACACATTCACCGCAGGTGGAAACTGGAACCCTGATGGATTCCGTGCTCCTGCGCCAACCGTGAACTTTATGGCTACCACCCAGGATCCCCGCCTCAGGTTGTTTTATCAAAGGAACAACTACACCCAGGCAAATATCACAGCTGGTATTTCGGCAGGTTTACTGGCTGCGGGAACTACAGAACCAGCCCAACGTATCGTGGGTGCTCCTGTTAGTCCGGACCTGGCACAGACTGCTGCAAACCGGATCCTGTTCACTGGTCGTCGTGTAAACAGCACCCTGGTTCTCGATACTTTCTCTTATATCCAGTATCGGATGTTCCAACCTACTTTTGGTGGTAGTGATGGACAGGCTTTCTTTCCGGTGATCACTTATGCCGACCAACAGCTGATGCGTGCTGAAGCTGCGGTAAGGGGTATTTCTACGGAGAATGCAGAGACCTTGTATAACGACGGAGTAACTGCATCGATCCAGTTCTACAATACACGTGCTGGATTGGCAAAGGTGGTTGACTATGTGGCCGTAACGCCCGCAGAGATCACTGCATACCTGGCTAATCCGACTGTGAAGTACAGCGCGGCAAAAGCACTCGAGCAGATCGCTATCCAGAATTATATCAATTACTTTAAGCAACCCAACGAAGCATGGGCTGGCTTTAAGAGAACTGGTATGCCTAACAAGAATACGGCATTGGCTAATGAAGATATTCTGATCAATGGTTCTGTATTTCAGATCGCCCGTCGGGCTGTGGTTGGAAATCCTAACCCAACAGATCTGAACTTTGCTAACAAGCAAGCTGCTTTGGATGCGATGAAAGCTGATCCTAATTTCGGTTCAGATAACCTCGATCCTAAAGGCCGGATCTGGTGGGATAGGCCATAAGATTACCTACGACATAACAGATATGTTGAAAGATAAACAGCCAGCTTTCTGGCTGTTTATCTTTTTTTTTGCCGCTAATTCACGAATTTGCAGGCATGTTCGGTTGGTGTAAAAATGGTTCGACCTTAGTGCTTTTCTGCTTGCTTGTCGCATCTTGTGGGTTTGCCCAGTCAGGCGCTCCGGTCGATTTTTCTATCGTTCACGAAATCAGGGTCTGGTCACCGGCATTGAAAACCGAAACAGCCTTGGGAAATAGTGGAAAGGCCGAGTTGCTGGTGCTCATCTCCCCGGATTGTCCCATGTCCCGGAACTATACCCTCACCCTGAATAAACTGCAGGAGCAATATAAAAATGAGGTTAGGATCACAGGCATCATACCGGGTAGTGCATATACTGATGAGAAAGTTCTTGCCTTCGCCAAAGAGTATCAGATTGTTTTTCCATTGGTGACCGACAAAAAAAAGCAGTTGGTGGAAAGATTACACGGAGAAGTGACGCCGGAAGTGTTTTTATTTGACCAAACAGGCCTTTTTATTTACCATGGAGCAATTGACAACTGGCTGGTCGCGCTCGGAAAGAAAAAACAAAAACCCGATCAGTTCTATTTGGCCGATGCCATTCGGCAATCTCTAAAAGGTGAACCGGTGATTACAAATTATGTCAAAGCACAGGGCTGTGAAATCAATGAATACTAACATGAGTAGACTAATGTCGATTCTTTTGATCAATATGTTTTTCGGCACGAAACTATTTGCGCAAACCCCAAGTTTTGTCAAAGACGTGGCACCGATTATCCATACTAAATGTAGTCCCTGTCATCGCCCAAACGAAGCTGCTCCGTTCTCCCTGATCAGTTTTGAAGACGTTGCAAAACGTACGGGTAATATTAAGAAAGTGATTAACTCCGGTTATATGCCGCCCTGGCGCGCAGATAACCATTATGCAGAATATAGCAACAACAGATCGCTCAGCGATAAAGAAAAAGCTACTATTATTTCCTGGATTGATGGCGGCGCACCCAAGGGCGTAGGGGAAGTCAAAAATATTGCGCAATTCACTACAGTACGGAACGTAACGGCATATCATAGAACCGCGGATAAACGTATACTCATGCCCCAGCCATTTAAGCTGCCCGGGGATAATGCAGAAAGGTTCGTTATGTACCGGATCCCATTTGACCTCGCCGATTCGCTGAATGTGGAGGCGATCGAATTTTACTCAGACAATAAAAAAGTCATCCATCACGTAAACTACAGCATCCACGAAGTGCCAGCCTCCGTGCCATTAAACAGCGGGCCGGATTTCATTAACCTGACGGAAGGCGATCCGGCGCTGACAGAGCAATGGAAACCCCTTAAAAAGACCATTCAATACTATGGCGGTTGGATCCCTGGTGCATCATTTGAAAGCTATCCCAAAGGCATGGGCTGGGTACTTCCAAAACGCGGCGTACTCATTCTCACCCTTCATTTTGCGCCATTGGCCAAGCCTGAAGAAGTGACTGCAGGAGTGAACTTATTTGTTACAAAAGCGAAAATTGAACGGAAAGTCAAGATCATCAGTTTCGGCTCGGGAGGTATCGGGGAAAAGCAGATCAGTCCCCCACTCAAATTGCTGCCCAATAAAGTGCAGACGTTCACCCTCGAGTTAATGAATCCCGGTGAGAACTTTTCGGTGATGTATGTCTGGCCTCACATGCATCTGTTGGGGAAAACCTTCAAGGCCTTCGCCATTAGACCCTCCGGAGACACGGTAAAACTTTCTCATATCCCGGACTGGGATTTCCGCTGGCAGGAGATCTATCGGTTCAAAAAACTAGTGTCGGTTCCCCAGGGCAGCAGATTATTTATCCAGGGAACTTATGATAATACATCGAACAATCCCTTCAATCCAAATAATCCACCAAGACTGGTCATGTCATCAGGCAATATGGAAACCACCAATGAAATGCTTACCATGATCATGGTCTTTCTTCCATACAAAAAAGGGGATGAGAACCTTGTGCTCGAGGTGCCTAAACAGGACTAATGTTCATGATGAAATATCTTGTCATTGTCATATTATCTGCCCTGCCATTTGGAAATTCTTCGTTTGGACAATCAACGAAAACATTATTCAATCTTGTAGCACCTGAACGTTCCGGCATTAAATTCATGAACACCATTAATGAGTCAGATTCATTACACATATTTAAGTATGAATACCTATACAACGGTCACGGCATTGGGATAGCTGACTTCAATAGAGACGGACTGGACGACGTATTCATTTCAGGAAATGTGGTTGCCAATAAACTCTACCTCAATAAAGGCGCTCTCTCCTTTGAAGACATCACCGTTAAAGCCGGCGTAGAGGGCAAGGGCCAATGGCGAACCGGTGTGAACATTGCCGATGTGAATGGAGACGGCTGGCCCGACATCTACATTTGCCATTCCGGACCCGTTCAGGGTATCGCCTTAAGTAATGAACTGTACATTCACCAGGGCCTGAAAAATGGGATCCCGGTATTCCGCGAGATGGCTTCAGAGCTGGGTGTTGATGCACCGGGAAGTTTATCATCCCAGTCGGCCTTTTTTGATTTTGACCGTGACGGCGATCTCGATCTTTTCCTGGTCAATCATTCCAACCATAGTTTTAATCCATACCTGAACACAAGTAAAATAAGGGCTATGCCCGACATGAGGTTTGGAAATCGGTTGTTTCGCAACGACCTCCAGCCAGATGGGAAACCACGATTCGTGGATGTAACCTTATCTGCAGGCATCATCAACAATGCCCTGAACTTCGGACTTTCAGTAGTGATCAGTGATCTTAATAAGGATGGCTGGCCAGATATTTACACGTCGAGCGATTATACAGAGCAGGACTACTGTTATGTCAATAATCGGAACGGCGGATTCAGGCAGGTGCTTCAAAATTCGTTTACCCATATCAGTAAGTTCTCGATGGGGGCAGATATTTCCGATATCAATAATGATGGCTGGCCGGACGTATATACGCTGGATATGTTACCGGAAGATAATTTCAGACAGAAACTACTTAAGGGCCCCGACGAATACGACGCTTATCATTTGTTGCTGGATAGTGGTTACTACCATCAGCAAATGCGTAACATGTTGCACCTGCACCAGGGTATCGACCAACAGGGTAACATGCGGTTTAGTGAAATAGGGCAACTTGCCGGAATCAGTAATACGGACTGGAGCTGGGCGGCGCTATTCTCCGACTTTGATAATGACGGCTGGAAAGATCTGATGGTCACCAACGGATACCTTCGCGATTATACCGATAATGATTTTCTTAAGTATACCGTAGCAGATGAACAATTGGCTCAGGCTTCAAAAGGGAATCTCAATTTTAAAACCTATGACCTGGTTCGTAAAATGCCTTCCAATAAATTGCGTAACTATTTTTTTAAAAATGAAGGTGATCTGAAGTTCTCCAACAAGAGCACTGAATGGGGATTTAATGTGGGCACCATCTCCAATTGCGCAGCATATTCGGATTTGGATAATGATGGCGATATAGACCTGATCATTGGGAACAACAATGAACCTGTTCAACTCTATGAGAATAAGGCAAATGAATTGGATAGGAAGAATTACCTGGACATCAGGCTAAAGGGTAAAGGCTATAACACACAGGCTATCGGGGCTAAGGTTTATGTATTTGCAGACGCCGCTGGTGTGAACATTCAAGTGCAGGAATTATTTCCGGTAAGGGGCTATCAGTCGTCCGTGACCAACTCCCTTCATTTTGGACTGGGGAATGCTGCCCGAATAGATTCAGTGCGGGTTGAATGGCCGGATGGGACCAGGCAAACAGAATCTTCTGTAAACATTAATTCAAGAGTTGTCATAGAACAGAAAGCAAAAAATGATCTGGGTGAAGCTACTTCCTCTTTACCACCCAAATTCAGGGATGTAACAGAAGCCACTAAACTTGATTTCGTTCACCGCGAGAATGATTTTATTGACTTCAAAGTAGAAGTCCTGATTCCTTACCAGCTGTCACGTTCTGGCCCTGCATTGGCAACGAGTGATGTCAACGCGGATGGGCTTGAAGATTTTTTTATAGGCGGTGCTATAGGGCAATCGGGTGTATTGTACCTGCAGCAAAAAGACGGAACTTTTTTGAAATCAGATAGTCAACCCTGGGACCTGGATCGGGAATCTGAAGATGTCCGCGCACTGTTCGCAGATCTAAACGGCGATAAATATCCCGATCTCTATGTGGTGTCTGGTGGAAATGAGTATGAAAACGGATCGCCTGAATATGCAGATAGAATTTATCTGAACGATGGCCGTGGCGGGTTTACGAGGTCGCCGAATGCATTGCCGCAGGGTATGACCAGCAGTAAACTGGCCATTGCAGCAGGAGATATGGACGGAGACGGAGACATCGATCTTTTTGTAGGTGGTTACGCGGTGCCCGGTGCATTTCCGCACGCAAGCCGGAGTTATTTGTTGAGAAATGATTCAAAAAACGGTACAGTATTTTTTACAGATATAACATCGAGTTGGTCAAAGGAATTAGAAACCCCTGGCATGGTTACGGCCGTTGCATTTGCGGATATCGATGGCGATCGAAAACAGGATTTAATCATAGCGGGAGAGTGGATGAGTGTGAAGTTGTTCAGGAATGAGGGCCGCATGTATAAAGATGTTTCTAAGGATGCCGGACTGACAGATGAAGGACTTTGGAGCGGGTTGTTTGTTGGTGACATTAATGGTGACGGCAAGCCTGATATAATAGCTGGAAATGCCGGTAATAACCTTCCATTCAAGGCCTCAAAGAAAGAGCCGGTTAACCTGTTTGTGACGGATATTGACGACAATGGGGTAGAGGATCCTTTGTTTTGTTACTATATCAATGGCCATTCATATCCGGCAGCGTCGAGGGATGAACTACTCGACCAGGTAGTGCCTCTGCGACGAAAATTTGTTAAGTATCATCAATATGCAAAAGCGGGTATTGAAGAGATTGTTCCCGAAGCGAAAAGAAAATCAGCTACGCAATGGAATGTGACAGAACTTTCTACGGTGGCCTATTTAAATAATGGGGACCGCAGTTTTAGAAAACTAGTACTTCCTCCGGAAGCCCAGATCTCGAGAACCTTCGATATTAAAGATATTCCCGGCCAGGGTTTGTTACTGACCGGTAATTTCTATCCCTGGCGGGTGCAGTGGGGAAGGAGTGATGCAGGGTTGGGTAGTTTGTTAAGCATCGACAAACAAGGCAATGTCGATGTGAAAACGGCTATGAAAACTGGATTATACGCCAGTGGTGACGTGAGGCAAACCGCGGTTATTAAGAACGCACTCGGTAAAAGACTGATCATTATAGCAAAGAATGACGAACCCGTACAAGTATTAGAAATCATTGAATGACAAGGAAAAATTGGAGACTCCCGATCGTTGTCTTATGCTCCTGTTTAATGGCCCCTGCGCTGCAGGCGCAGGAAGAACTGTTGTTGCACAGGGCTGAAAAAGCTGTGACCACCGTCATCGTCCATGATATTTTTTCTCCACCCGTTGCAAGCCGAATCTATATGTATTCAGCAGTGGCAGCTTATGAGGCATTTAATGTAGCGGGTTCTCCCAATGCCAGTTTTAGTATAGTTTGTCGGGATTTTCATCCGCCCAAAAAAGGAGCTGCTAAAATAGACCCTGCTTTCAGTAGTTTATATGCATTGATGTATACATCATCCCGCTTTGTTTTTTCTGACTCTGCCATGCTTGATTCATTGAGGCTTATTAGTTCAGCCTATCAATCAATTCCCTCAACGGTTAAGACGGCATCCGTTCAATGGGCGCGCACCGTAAGTGACAGCGTAATGGCATGGGCTGCGAAAGACAATTATGCAGCTACCCGTAAAATGAAGCGGTACAGTTTTGTGAAAAGTCCTTCATCGTGGATACCTACGCCACCAGGCTATTTTGCGGCAGTAGAGCCCTATTGGGGTAAGTTGAGAACAGTTGTTATTAACCCCGTAGATGAATATCGGCCTCAAGCACCATTGGCCTTCGGTACAACAAAAGAATCCGCTTTTTACAAACAAGCCTTCGAAGTATACGATGCCTCCGGGAAGATGACTTCAAGTGATTCCGCTATAGCTTCTTTCTGGGACTGCAACCCGTTCTACCTTAACACGCAGGGTCATTTGAATTTCGCTACCAAAAAGCTTTCACCGGGAGGGCATTGGATGAGCATTGCCGGAGTTGCCTGTAAAAAAGCAAATGCCTCCTTCCCGCTTTCTTTACAAGCCTATCTTTTCACCGCAATAGCCATTTACGATGGGTTCATCAGTTGTTGGGATGAAAAGTACCGGAGTAATAGCATAAGGCCGGAAACATATATCAATGCATATATTGATGAGAGCTGGCGCCCCCTATTACAAACGCCGCCGTTCCCGGAATATACCAGTGGTCATAGTGTGATTAGTGCTTCTGCTGCAGAAGTATTGACGGTATTATTTGGAGATGGTTTTTCATTTTCGGACGACACAGAAACTCCTTACGGTTTGCCCGTTCGATCTTTTGGATCATTTCGGGAGGCTGCTGAAGAGGCGGGTATAAGTCGTTTTTATGGTGGCATTCATTACATGCATGCGATTGAACAAGGGTTGTTTCAAGGGCGTAAAATTGGGAAGGCTATAGTTTCGAAAACCTTCCTTACAAGTTTGAAAAATTAAAAAGGCCCGATAAGGGCCTTTTAATTTACAATGTATCGTTGTGATTACTCGGGTTTCAAAACGGCGAGAAGCTTTTTTGGTGAAGCCTGGATGATCTTTGCTGCAGCTTGTATATCTGCGGGCTTCATGGCATTTACATATTTCTCAAAATTGATCATACGATCCGGTACCGATTCGCCTTGCTTAAATTGCTGAAGTTTGGTCAGCCAGTATTCGTTTGTTTTGATATTGGTTTTATACTCTTCCAGCCACTGCTTTTTCACTTTGTCCAGATAACTGTTTTCCGGACCCTTCGCTGCAAGTGCATTTAATTCTGATTGATATGCTTTGATTAGGGTGTCCACTTTATCCGGTCCGCAGGGTAGCTGCAATACAAACTGGTAGTTGTTATATGGAATCTTTGAGAGGTTCGCACTGGTGCCCCCGCCATAAATACCCTGGATTTTTTCCCGCATCTCTTCGATGATCTTGATATTTAAAATCTCAGAAAGCCCCTGCATTTTTAAACCTAATTCTGGGCTGTAGGGCGCTTCACCTGCCGCGAATGCAAGGATCAGACTTTTCTCTTCTTTACCCTTCTTGAAAACAAATGTTTTATCTCCATTTACCGGCCTCACTTTATTGTCTGTGTAATTTGTTTTTTTACCAGTAACAGGAAGACTTGCAATGTATTTTTCAATGAGTGGGATCAGTTCTTCCTCTTTGAAACTTCCTACAAAGTTGAAATGCATGCCACTCATGTCACCCAACTTCTCTTTGTAGATGCTCATTGATCTGGCCATGTTGATCTTATCGTAGTTCTCCATTTTTGGAACGGCAGTAGGAGCGAGCGGGTTATTATTGTACATCACTTTGTATAAAGTGTCAATGAATGCAATCTGGGGATTTGCGCCCATCATCGCAAACTGGGACTTGCTCCGCTGGATGTAAGACTTGAACAGGGAACTGTCGGTGCGAGGCTCTGTCACATAGAGATAAACGATCTGCATCATTGTTTCGATATCCTTGTTGCCGCTGTTACCACGGAAGCCTTCAATGGTGCCAGAAATATAGGGAGTTGCACTGGCGGTCTTTCCGGCCATGGCTTTCCGCATATCATTCGGAGAAAAGTTACCTATGCCCATGGTAGTTACAACAGACACCGCATTTTCAGCACTGTATTTGTCGGCCAGCGGGTATCCGGCAACACCGCCAAACCGATGTGCATTCATGACGATCTGGTCAGCCTTGAAATCAGTTCGCTTGAGCGTGACCGTTACCCCATTGCTCAGTTTAAGTTCTGTAGTACCCAATACGGTATTGGCGGTGCGACTTGTAACCTTCCCTGCTTTAGGAACTTTGGTCAACAGATTGGCCGCAACTGCTTTTTCTTCGTAAGGTTTGATATCGGCCCTGGTCTTAGCATCCATTACAGCCAGGATCTCAGTGTTTGAGGGTACAGTGCTGGAGGCACCGTTCTCCGGCCCGGTGATGTAGGCGAATTTGTTTTTTTCGTCTTTGAATTTATTGGTCACCTGGTTGACTTCGTTGAGGCTGATGCCAGGTAATAATCTTTTCGTGATCTCAAATTCCTTATCGATGCCGGGAACGGTTTCACCTTCCGTGAAATTCCTGATGTACTCATCGGCGAACATGCCGGATTCTGTTTTGTCGCGGTTATTCCAGGCCCTTTCCATAGAAGCCAGTACATTTTTTTTCGCGCGGTCCAGTTCTGCATCTGTGTACCCGTATCTTTTTACCCTTTCAATTTCCTCAGCCACTGCTTCTATTGCCTTTCGGATATCGTTGGTTCCGCTTGATGCTTGTACATTGAAAGCTTCGTAATTCCTGGCATAACCGGAGAAGCCGCCAAAAGCATATACAAAAGGTGGGTTTTCTTTTTGGGTAAGCTCCCGTAACCTCGCATTGAGCATCGATGTATACAGATTCTGAACCATGTCTTTTCTGTATTCTTCGAGGGTAGAGGAAGGAGAGGTTTTATATGCCGGATAGTTCAATGCAAAACTATAATCTGTAGCCTCTTTGTCGGTCACTACCATGGCATTTGAACTACTATAAGGAGGTACGTCGGCATAAGTCCTTGGCCTTGGTGTGGCGGGATTTTTTAAACCGCTGAAATGCTTCTGAATGAATTGAAGGGCATCGGCTTGCTTAATGTCGCCAACAACAACTACGGCCATCAGGTCAGGGCGATACCATTCCTTGTAGAATCTTCGAATCGCATCGGGATTAAATTTTTTAATGATGCTGTCTATACCAATAGGCAGACGATTGGCATATTTTGAACCCTTGAAGAGTTCAGGATAGATCTTTTTAAACATCCGCTCATCGCCACTTTTTCCAAGCCTGCTCTCTTCCAGGATGATCGCCCTTTCGCTATTGATATCTTCATCCAGATAGGTGACCTGGTGGGCCCAGTCTTCCAGCACCTGGAAACCTTTTTCGATATTTCCTTTCTTATCGGTTGGGATCGGTAAGATATAAACTGTTTCGTCGAATGAAGTATAGGCATTCAGGTCGCTTCCAAATCCAACCCCGATATCCTGCAGGAAGGAAACGATCTCATTCTTCTTGAAATTCTTAGTGCCATTAAAAGCCATGTGTTCTGCCATATGGGCAAGACCTTGTTGGTCATCATCTTCCATAATGGAACCCACGTTTACGATCAACCGTAATTCTACTTTTTTCTCGGGCTTCCCGTTTTCACGGATATAATAGGTCAGTCCGTTTGGCAATTTGCCCTTGATCACTTTGGGATCCCAGCCCAACTCACTCTGAGCGAAGACCTGGAGGGAGGCTGAAATGAAGAGAAAACAGATGGTGAGGAACCTCATTTTTTTCATATGTTATAATTAACGCTAATTTAGACCAGTAAACTTTTCAGGCGATGAAAATAATGATAATAAACGGACCTAATTTAAACCTGCTCGGAATACGTGAACCAAATGTTTACGGCAACCAGGGATTTGTTGAATTTATGGCAGAATTGACACAAAAATATCCCCAGATCGGTTTTGAATATTACCAAAGCAATGTGGAAGGTGAGTTGATAAACGCCTTGCAGGAAGCCGGTTTTTCTTTTGACGGCATCATCATAAATCCGGGGGGATATACCCATACCTCTGTGGCCATCGGGGATGCGATCGCTGCAATAAAAGCACCGGTCGTGGAAGTGCATATTTCCAATGTACACGCCAGGGAAGAATTCAGGAAGATCTCCCATGTTTCGGCGAAAGCAAAAGGTACGATCGCAGGTCTCGGATTGAAAGGGTACGAACTCGCCTTGTTGTACCTGTTGGATTTAAAGAAGGAATCATAAACCAAATGCGGGCAGGGCCCGCATTTAATTATTTCAGCTTCTTCAAAATGCTCTTCACGGTACTGTTTACCTCTCGGGAGGTCAGGTTTTTACTGTTTACTACATTAGTAGCCCAACCTTGCCAGATGGTCTTATCCGAT
>JANMHK010000245.1:0-7129 GCA_031375135.1 Sphingobacteriales bacterium
ATAACAGCATGGGCACCAAGGTGACCGTGATCGAATTCATGCCGCGGATCGTGCCCGTAGAAGACGAAGAGATCAGCAAGGAACTCGAAAAGCAACTCAAGCGCAAAGGCATTACCATCATGACTTCTGCCGAGGTGATCAAAACAGATGTATCCGGAGCCGGTGTTAAGGCCACAGTAAAAACTGCCGCCGGTGAGTCTGTATTGGAAGCCGATATCTTATTGAGTGCAGTAGGCATCCAGACGAATTTGGAAAATATAGGCCTGGAAGAAAACGGGATCAAAACAGAGAAAGGAAAGATCGCAGTTGACAAGTATGGTCAGAGTAGTGTTGCAGGCATTTTCGCCATTGGAGACTGCACCCCTGGTCAGGCGCTCGCGCATGTAGCCAGCAAAGAAGGCATCAACGCGGCAGAATATATTGCGTACCTGGAAAAGAAAACCACTCATCAGCCAGACGGGATCGATTATAACAATGTTCCCGGATGTACCTATTGCTCGCCTGAAGTGGCCTCTGTAGGTTACACTGAAAAAGCAGCTAAAGAAGCCGGCTATGAATTGAAAGTGGGTAAGTTTCCTTTTATGGCGAGCGGAAAAGCAAGTGCTTCCGGAGCCACTGAAGGATTTGTAAAAGTGATATTCGATGCCAAATATGGCGAATTCCTGGGCGCTCATATGATCGGTCAGGGCGTTACAGAGCTGATCGCTGAAGTGGTAACGGCAAGGAAACTTGAAACCACGCATCATGAGATCCTGAATGCCATTCACCCCCACCCCACACTCAGTGAGGCTGTAAAAGAAGCCGCAGCGGCAGCCTATGGCGAAGCCATCGATATTTAAAAGATAGCAGTTTTATAGAATGAAAAAGGTTGTCAAAATTGACAACCTTTTTAGTTTGTATACTTTGATGCACAATTATTTCGACCCGAATACCTGCTTCAGAATATCAGAGGTTCTGGCCACGGGATCAACGCGGATCTTTTCCTCTTCTTTGGCGAGTTGTACAAATATGCCCGACAATGCCTTTTCAGTCACATAAGCAGGAAGATCAGGATTGATCTTTTCCTTGCTCACTTTATTGTAACTGCTGAACACCGTGTTCCAGTATTTGGTGGCATCTACTTTTTTCAACGACTCATTGATCACAGGACGAAATGCTTCGGTCAGTTCCTGGGTTGTTTTCGATTGCAGGTAAGTAGTGGCCGCATTGTTACCCCCTTTAAGTATCCCCATAGCATCCTGGATACTCATCTGTTTAACCGCGTTCACGAAAATGGGCGTAGCTGATTTTGCTGCATCTTCTGCCGCCCTGTTCATGGTAGTGATGGCATCGTCCACTTGCTTGCCGAGGCCTACACTTCTCAGTGTTTTTTCCACCTTCTTAGCTTCTTCAGGCATTAATATCTTGATGGCAGCATTGCCTAAAAAACCATCGGCGGCAGACAAAGCCTTCGTTCCGCGTTCGGCACCTACGGTAAGGGCTTCTTTCAGACCAGCTACCACCTGGTCGTTCGTTAATGCACCCGAAGATTTTTTAATAAACCTGTCGAAAGGATTCTTGATCTTGATGGCCCCTAATGAATCCTTCTTGTTGGAAGTTTGTGCATGTAACACGCCTGCATATAGCGAGATGAGAACAATAATGGATAATATTCTTTTCATGGTATTGATCGATTTAAGCAAATCTATTACCTAAAACGTAAAGGGCAGGTTAATGTTATCATTAAACCTGCCCCATTTATTCCCTACCGAAATAAATATTATTGCTTCACAAACCTTAACACCTGTGTGCCAGCGCCTTCGCCCAGTTTGATGAAATAAATACCGCGACGTAAAGACGAAACATTCAGATTGAAATTATTTGAAGACACTACACCAGAAGATACTGTTCTGCCATCAGCAGAATGCATGGTATAAACCCTGTTAGTGATATTCTCTTCGTTGGTAGCAGAAAGGGTGATCTTATCCGTTGCAGGATTAGGAAACAATTTGGCAGAAGCAGTGATCACCAGGGCAGCAGGCGTAGATACTGTTGCAATATTAGATACTGTGATCGCTGGGGTGAAGTTATAAGGCTCACCTAAAGCTTTAGAAGCGAGGATACTACTTCTGATACCACCCTCGTTGAACAGGGCGCGCATACGGCTTACCTGGCCCTGAGTAAACATCATCATACTGGCATCGTTGGTGAAATCCATGAAGTTCATGAACATGTCGCCATAAGGATTAGCAGCTGAACAACCCATGCCGATCTTAGGGAAAGTAGGAGCACCCTGGTTGTACGTCTTTTGCTGCGGAGTATCGTCAACTTCGTCAGACCCACATTCTTTATCACCCCAAAGGTGTTTCAGGTTAAGCCAGTGACCTACTTCGTGAACCGCAGTTCTTCCCAGGTTAAAACTTCCAGTACTACCTGTTCCAAAAATACTCATCTTAATCACTACACCATCCTTATCGGCTGGTGAACCAGGAGCTGAGGAATAACCCAACAAACCAGGGATCATATTACATACCCAGATGTTCAGGTAGCTTTTAGTATCCCATGGAGCGACACCACCGTAAGCGGCAGTTTTTATTTTATCATCATTTGACCACATTTCGCGTACAGATTTTGTACGGGTGATACCAGAAGTCGCTTTCCCGTTAGGATCAACTTTAGCCAGTACAAACCGGATGTTTGCAACACCTGCTAGTTTCTTATATACAGCCGGCACTTTTTCAATATCAGCATTCTCGCTATTGAAATTGGTATTCAACGCGTCGATTTGCGATTTGATTTGTTCATCACTGATGTTAGATGTTGATGAGTACAGTACATGTACTACAACGGGGATTGTGATCACTGTTTTAGAAGAAGCGCCGGTATTAGAAGATTGCGCGTTGAGGGCTTGGCAAATTACTGCCAGTAATAATGTGGTAAAAAGTCTCATTCGTTTCAGATTTCAGAGGTTCGAATGGCTTTCTTAGATACTTAAAGGATCACGACCTTCAAAAGAATTGGATAGAACAGAAAAAAATTGGCAGCACAGCCAGGAAATTCGGGAGGATTGGAAAATGGATCAGGATAGGGCCTGATGAGTCAATCTAAGATTCGGATTGGAGGATAGGTTTAAAAAACGCCTTCTGTAAATAATCGGATGTTGCGGAGAAATGTTCCGGTTAACAGAGGTGTGGTAGAACAAAACAACAACATTATTTGGACTATTCAAAGCGTTTCGGGCGGAAATTAACCGTTGCTGTTAGCTACATCCCTTTCAATTATCTACATTTGGGCGGTAATTGATTGATAAAAAGAACGTTAAGTTCAAAGGAAGATTCGCTTATGGTAAGAAGTTTTTTTTTCATTTTCCTGGTGCTGCTCGCGATTTCCTGCAATTCAGGTAATAAGGACGAAACCGGTTCTAATAACGTCAATGCGCCCTCTATACCCGAAGCCCCTTTGATCCCCTATACCATTGTCAATGCCTATCCCCATGATACTGCGGCATTTACCCAGGGTTTAGAGGTTTTCAAAGGCAATCTTTATGAAAGCACCGGACTGGAAGGCCGGTCTTCACTACGCAAAGTGGACGTCAAATCGGGCAGTGTAAAGGAACTTAAGAAGCTGGATCCCAAGCTCTTCGGCGAAGGAATTACGGTATTGAACGATACACTTTACCAACTTACCTGGGAAAATCACAAGGTTCTTTTGTATGACCCCATTTCTATGAAGTCCATTGGTGAACTGCCCTGGACCAATGAAGGCTGGGGTATTACCAATGATGGCAAGTCCCTTTACATCACGGATGGCTCAGACAAGATTTACGTGGTGAAGCCCGGGACAATGAAACTGGAGAGGGTGATTTCTGTCAATGATCATTTGGGACCTGTCAATAACCTGAATGAGCTTGAATTTGTAAATGGAAGCATTTATGCCAACCGGCTGGAATACGATTATATCATAAGGATCAATCCTTCCAATGGCCATGTCACCGGTAAACTAAGTTTTACCGATGTTCTCAAGAAGTATAGTAAGATGGACCTTTCTTATATTGCATCCAGTCCCCATGGCGCCGTACTGAACGGAATTGCCTGGGATGCCGACAAAAAGAAGATGTTCATAACAGGAAAACTTTGGCCCCTGTTGTTCGAAGTTCAGGTTGAGCCCTGATATTTTTGCCACATTCCATATCTTTACCCGCATCATTTTAACTGCTTAAATTATACCCCCGATGAGCCTTGTTGATTCGTTTGAGAAGATTCCTGTACAAATATTTGATAATGATAAAACCGCTTCAGCCCATGTGGCCCGCGAGATTTCAGACCTGATCAGGCAAAAGCAAAAAGAGGGCAAGCACTGCGTGCTCGGCCTCGCTACAGGATCTACACCTAAAACACTGTACAAAGAACTGGTTCATCTCCACAAGACTGAAGGATTAAGTTTCAAAAACGTGATCAGTTTTAACCTCGATGAATATTTCCCCATCGAACCCGATGCATTGCAGAGTTATCATAGGTTCATGGACGTTCACTTATTTGATCATGTCGACATCGACAAAGCAAATACCTATGTTCCGGACGGCACTATTGAGAAGAATGACGTAAGGGCCTACGCAGCCGAATACGAAAAGCAGATTGAACAGGCCGGCGGAATCGACTACCAGGTACTTGGCATTGGTTTGAATGGCCATATCGGGTTCAATGAGCCGGGTTCTGGACGACAATCGGGCACAAGACTCGTCGCCCTTGATAATACCACCAGATTGGCCAATGCTTACGAATTTTCAAGCATTGCACAGGTTCCCCGTTTAGCCATCACCGTTGGTATCAATACCATACTGAAAGCAAAAAAGATCGTATTGCTGGCCTGGGGCCTTCATAAATCACCAGTGATCAGGGCTTCTGTTGAAGGCACGATCACTGATCATGTTCCCGCATCATTCTTACAGGAGCATCACAACTGCGTTTTTATGCTTGACGAAGGTGCAGCACAGGAACTGACCCGTTATAAATCACCCTGGCTCACGGGGGAAATAGATTGGACCGAAAAGCAGATTCGAAAAGCGATTTGCAGTATGGCACTCGAAATGGGAAAACCTGTCCTCATGCTCACCAGCAACGATTATAACAATTATGGTCTGAGTGACCTGATGGTCAAATACGGTTCAGCATACGATATCAACCTGAGGGTATTCAATGGCATGCGGGACACCATCACGGGCTGGCCTGGAGGAAAATACTCCGAAGAAGTGCCGAGACATCCTGAGCGGAAAAACCCGAAATCAAAAAGGGTGATCATCTTCTCCCCTCACCCTGATGATGATATCATCTCCATGGGTGGCACCTTTATTCGTCTTCATGAGCAGGGCCATGATGTTCATATCGGATACCAATGTTCTGGTAATATTGCCGTGAGTGACGAATTTGTCATGCGGCAGATCGATTTCGCTGTTGAATTCGACTCCATTTTCGGGATTGATAAAAGTCGTGCGAACGGCATCTGGCAGGATGCGGGTGCGTTTATCCAAACGAAAAAGTCTAACCAAAAAGATACTGAAGAGATCAGGGCTATTAAAGGGCTGATCCGCCGTACAGAAGCCAGGGCGACCTGTCGTTATGTGGGCATCAAAGATGAGAACATTCATTTCATGAACCTTCCGTTTTACGAAACGGGCCTCATTGAAAAAAATCCTGCAGGCGAGGCTGATATTTTGCAAACGATGGAGCTGATCCGCGAGGTGAAGCCCCATCAGATCTTTGCCGCGGGCGACTTTGCAGATCCGCACGGAACGCATAAAGTTTGTTTCGACATATTGTTCGAAGCCTTGGGGAGGCTGAAAGCAGCCAAAGACGAATCAGTGAGCGAGTGTTGGCTGTGGTTGTACCGTGGTGCATGGGCCGAGTGGGATCTTTGGGATGTAGACATGGCCATTCCGATGAGCCCTGACCAGGTGATACAAAAAAGAAACGGCATATTCATCCATCAGTCGCAAAAAGACGGCGTAGTATTCCAGGGTAGTGACAGTCGTGAGTTCTGGCAACGTGCTGAAGAGCGCAATGCTGGTACGGCAGATATGTACGACAGGCTGGGCTTACCTAAATACGCAGCTCTGGAAGCGTTTGTGAGGTGGGACTATTAATCCATTAGCTAATTGGCTGATTGGCTAATTGGCTGATTGGAGAACATTGAATTAGCTAATTAGCCAATTAGTCAATTCGCCAATCGCCCCTAGGCGTGCTGCCAGCATTTCCCGTTCTTACTGCTAGTCAAACGAGAGCAGCGGGTTCCATCTTTTGTTTTTGCCGTGCACTGCGTTCCTTCCGAATTGGGTTTGGCAGGTGGTTTACAAACATCACAGGCCACGAATTTCTTGGCCAGGGCATCTTTTACGTCGGTAGCCGTTGCCCCGGTCGCTGCATATCTGCAACTAGCCAAATGGTATTTATCGCCATTTTTGGTGACCATGACCTTCTGGGCTTTGCCCGAAAATGGAGTACAGCAGATTAAACAGATAACGATAGCAGCGATGAGCCTTATTTTCATGATGAGGTTTTGCAAAAGATAGCGATTTTTGGGTTTAAGACTGCGAGCCATGTATGAGGATTGATTTCTCATGGGCAGGAACAGAAGTTTGGCAAAAAGCATGTATTATCCTATTTTTGCCTCCCCAAAAAGGGAATGGCCCTGTAGCTCAATTGAATAGAGCATCTGACTACGGATCAGAAGGTTTCAGGTTTGAATCCTGACAGGGTCACCACCAGGACTGAGCAGCTTTATCGCTGCTCTTTTCTTTTTTCACAATCGCTGAAACCCATACCAAGATTGCAAAGCAGGTTAAGCACCTCACCCGGCTGCATGATTTGAAAAATATTATTAGAGAATACCGGTTTTTTCAGAAAATATCAGACCAATCATTCTTTGCTTGGTTTCTATGTTTGCTTTATAGTAATACTTCATATTACCGAGAATGTAGACCGTAAGCGAAAACGGGGAATAGCTATTTAATTTCGCTGACCCATTGCTGCACAAACTCTCTTGCTGGCTCTGTCACTTCCCTTCCTGCACGAAAAGCCATTTTCCAATAATTACTTTTTTGTTCTTCGTAAACTGCATTTACAAATATCTTCTTTCCGTTTTTGGTAGTCAAGGC
>JANMHK010000024.1:0-4545 GCA_031375135.1 Sphingobacteriales bacterium
AGGTCAAAAAACAGGCTTTGGACCAAAGGAGAAGAGAGCGGGCATTTTCTGGAACTGAAATCAATAGCACCGGATTGTGACCAGGATACATTACTCATCAAGGCGCTGCCCAACGGCCCGGTTTGTCATACCGGCGCAGACACTTGCTGGAGCGAAATAAACCATTCAGATGATTTTTTGGCCCATTTGGAAGAGATCATCAGGATTCGTCGGAGCAGCGGGGACCCTGCTTCTTACGTGAACTCACTCTGTGCAAAAGGAATCAACAAAGTGGCACAAAAGGTTGGCGAAGAAGCAGTTGAATTAGTGATCGAATCAAAAGATGACAATGCAGATCTTTTCCTTGGCGAGGCTGCCGATCTATTGTTTCATTATTTAATTTTGCTTAACATTAAAGGACATACATTACAAGAGGTCATTGACGTTTTAAAAAAAAGACACGCTAAATGAAAATTCGTTTATTCCTACTGGTGAACATCCTGCTACCCCTTGGGTTGCTTGCCCAGGCAGCTTTTACGATCAAAGGCACCATCAAGGGACTTCCTGATGGCACTGAGATCGGCCTTTACGCCGATGATGTGAACAGTGAACCCATAGCCAGCGCAAAATCAGAGAAAGGCGGTTTTTTGCTAAAGGGAAAACTGACAGAACCTTATATCCATATTCTCACTTACGGAGATAAAAGCCAACGGTTGACCTTGTTTCTGGACAACTCGAACGTGACCGTAGATGGCCTGGTAGAGGCGTTTGGAAATGCGACGGTTAAAGGTTCGCCCTCACACACAGATTTTGCCAATTTTAATACGGAATTTTCTCCCTTGTTCGAAAAACTTACTGCTATCGTTAAAGATATTAATGGGGGGAAACCAGATCCTAATGGCAGCCTGAGGAATGAATATGAATCCCTTATAAAAGGTATTCAGGAAAAAGTAGACAAATTCATCAATGCAAGACCAAACTCTTACGTTGCCCCTTTTGCGGCCATGATCGCTACCCAATTGAAACCTGAAGTAGCCGTGAGCGAAAGAAGATATAATACCCTTAGCCCCAATGTGAAGAAAAGCTATTTTGGAAATCTGCTGGCTAAAAATATTGACGACGGTAAAGTGGGGAGTATCGGTAGTAACGCGGTTGATTTTGTCCAAAATGACACCTCCGGTGCCCCGGTTTCTTTAGCTTCTTTCAGGGGGAAATACGTACTGATCGATTTCTGGGCAAGCTGGTGTCGCCCTTGCAGGATGGAGAATCCAACAGTTGTCAAAGCGTATAATCAGTACAGGGCAAAGAATTTTACCGTACTCGGAGTTTCCCTCGACAGGGCCAAGGATGCATGGGTAAAGGCCATTGCAGATGATAAACTTACCTGGACCCATGTCAGCGATTTGAAATTCTGGGGCAACGAAGTAGCGCAGAAATACAAAGTGGAATCCATTCCCCAGAATTTCCTGCTGGATCCAAATGGCAAGATCATCGCGACAAACCTCCGGGGTGAGGAACTTCTAAAGAAACTCAAGGAACTTTTAAACTGATCAATTCGTTCGGCACATAAAAAAAGAGGCTGTCTCATTAAATGAAGACTGCCTCTTTTCTTTTAGGACCAGATCAGTTATTAGCCTTTTACATTAAAAGCTACTTCAGTGTCTGCCCACATGATTTTTACCTTGTTGTCGTTTGCAACTTCGATTTTTAATTTCTCATTGAAACCTGAACTTTTCGTGGGTTTTGCTGTCACCCGCAATACATCGTCTTCTTCTTTGTATTTGAAAGAGCCCCACTGGTTCCAGGTCTTGTTGAAGATAACGGTCCAGTTACTCGCATCGGGGATGGTAAAAAGGGAATACTTGCCCGCGGGAAGTTTTTTTCCTTCTACCATGATATCACTGTCTGTTTCAAAAACGGTGGCTTCATCTGCACCAGTGCGCCATACTTTGCCATAAGGAACCAGGTCGCCAAAAATTGTTCTTCCTTTTACGGATGGCTGGCTATAGGTAACGCTGATATTAGCTTTTCCCACTTTTCCGCTTGATTTTGCCGCGGGGCTTGCCTTGGGTTGCTGGGCACATGCTGTTACGGCTATAAATGCCGTTAATAAAGTAAATGTCAGGATCTTTTTCATAAAATGTTTTTTAATAGACGATTGAAATTACATCAATTGGCGTTTATAAAGTTGAATTGTGTTTTCCAGGCCCAAATAAATTGCATCGCAAATCAACGCATGGCCAATGCTGACCTCGTCGAGGGCGGGGATATGGGTATGGAGAAATTTGAGGTTATTCAGGTCGAGATCATGGCCCGCGTTCAGGCCCAGTCCAGCAGCTTTTGCAAAGGCGGCCGCTTCTACAAAAGGCTGTACGGCCATTTGGGGATCTTTCAGGAAATTTCTCGCATAAGTTTCCGTGTATAATTCTATACGGTCAGTTCCCGTTTCTGCCGCATTCTTAACCATCATTTCATCCGGGTCAACAAATATGGATACCCGGATGCCCGCTTTGCGAAATACATCTACCGTTTCCCTCAGGTATTCTTTATGTTCGATCGTATTCCAGCCATGATTAGAAGTAAGCTGCCCAAGCTGGTCCGGCACCAAAGTCACCTGGTCGGGTTTTACTTCAAGCACCAGTTCAACAAATTTTTGTTCGAGCGGATTTCCTTCAATATTAAATTCAGTTGTGATGAGTTTCTTCAGCTCACGCACGTCCTGATACCGGATATGCCTCTCGTCGGGCCTCGGATGCACCGTTATGCCTTCTGCGCCGAACCGCTGTGCGTCTACTGCAACTTTTACAAGATCCGGGTTATTCCCGCCTCTGCTGTTTCTGATGGTAGCGATCTTGTTTATGTTTACCGAAAGCCTTGTCATGCGACAAAGTTAACGTTTTAACATGTTTTTATCGGCGCTGCTAAGTGGGCTGGTCCCGGGGCGTTTGTCGTTCCCCATTTTTATGATGTACCAAACGATCACAGCAACGGCGGCGAGCAGGGCAAGTGCGATAAATACCATAAATGAGTTTGACTGGTACTGAAAAAACCATTCCATGGTTTGCCGGAAATTTGAAGAGGTTCCGGAACCGGGCCATTAAAACCGGAACGTATATGGATGAAAGACCAAACGAATGCAAGGAAACCAACGACCGGATAAAATAAAAAAGCGCTTCCGAGGAAGCGCTTTTCTGATAAGAAAGATATCTGTTAATTGATCGCTTTTAGCTCTGAGCCGATCAGCTCACTCAGGTTTTGCTCGTTCTTGATCACCCATTCAGGCAGAAAGGGCTGGTTATGGAATATATATTCACTGCCATTCTTCTGCATCGTAAACATGATCCGGTTCCCCCGGTCGTCGCTCACGTCAACGGTAATCAGACCTTCATTAAGGCCCGTGAGTTTTCGGAAATTGAATTCCTTTAAACGACCATCTACCTTCAACAACTTAGTGAACTGAATATTCCGAATGAAATTAATATGCATACCTCAAGATTCTGATTATCACTGCAAATTTTGTGCTAAACTTATCTTCTTTCCCTGGAACGATGACAAATAATTTCGACTGAAAAACTGAAAGCCAGCGCGAATGCCACCGCCTGCCAGATATTATGCTGAAGTGCTGATACAATAGTCATAACAAAACAAAAAATGCCTGTAATGACGGTTAGCGCATTTTTTTCAGAGAAGTATTGTTTCATTCGTACAGGATTTGAGCAAATTTAACCAAACAAGCTAAAGAATCTGTTAATCAATGATGTAAACTGGAATTTTGGGGATAAAATCAGAGAAACAGCCGTTAAGTCTCTATAAATATTTTTTCACAACCAATCCAATCAAATAGTAAATTTATAGAAGTCCTTCATTAACCCTCAATTTGTATGATGAAACGAGTTACCCTTGCCATTTTGCCATTCCTTTTTTTGAGCATGAGCATGCCCAAAGATCCGGGGATTTATGGTGCCGACTATTCAGATGGGCCGTACATTATGTATACTGAGGACATGATGTATGTGAATTATATCGGTCAGCAGAACGGCGCTGCCGTCAGGGTCGTAGACAGTATGTCACAATCAAAAAGAGCGGGTTATGTGATCAAGGTGAATACTGAGAACCCCGGAAAAACCTTCGATGTTAAACTTAAACCTAAACTTCAGGTGGAAAGAAGTGAGTGGGGCAAGCCGAAAAAGCAACTCGTGATCTCAGATATTGAGGGAAATTTTGCTTCATTTAGAAAGTTGCTGATGGCGAATAAGGTTATTGATGAAAATTTCAACTGGATTTTTGAAGAAGGGCATCTCTTGCTGGTAGGGGACTTTGTGGATCGTGGAACGCAGGTGACAGAAGTGCTCTGGCTGATCTATTCTTTGGAAGACAAAGCAAAAGCCGCAGGGGGCTATGTTCATTATGTGCTGGGTAATCACGAGATCATGAACATGTCTGGCGATCTCCGCTATCTGCATCCCAAATATGTAGAGGCGTCGAAAATCATGAATAAAAACTTTGTTGAACTTTACGGCGAGGGCTCCGAATTGGGAAGATGGCTGAGGACAAAAAACGTGGCAG
>JANMHK010000028.1:0-20725 GCA_031375135.1 Sphingobacteriales bacterium
CAGGTCCGGTACAAAATCAACTTGTGACCAATGGGCCACCTGGTGTTGAAGATAACCATAGAGGTCTACCCGGTTCACCAGCTCATCCCAGTGAGCTTTATGGGTGAATACTTTATCCTGGTAACGGAGCCAGCAATGTTCATCTTTTTTATATAAAAGCATTTTTGAAAATACTCAAAAAAATGAAACGTTGAGTTTTGTTTCACCATAAGGAATGCAGTATATTTCATTTTTTTCCAAGAATATCATCATGATGTTATCGTTATCAGGGAAGACTGCGATTGTGACCGGCGGGGCCAGCGGAATTGGGTTGGCCATATCTAAATTATTCCACGCACAGGGCGCGACCGTCCACATATTTGAACTCAATGCAGAGCTTGCCCAGTCAGAGGCCGCCCTGCTCGGAGAAGGCCGGGCATTTGCTCATGCGGTCGACGTCACCCAGCAGGACGAGATCAGAAAAGCGATAGCTTCTATTGCCCTTCATGGACCCATTCACATCCTGATCAATAATGCGGGCATCGGTCATATTGGAACCGCAGAAAACACCAGCGAGGCGGATTTCGACCGGGTGATCAATGTAAACGTCAAAGGAACTTATAATTGCATACATGCCTGTATTCCCTCGATGTTGGAACATGGCAAAGGCGTGATCATTAATATGTGTTCAGTGGTAGCGAGTGTTGGCATTCCGGAACGGTTTGCTTATAGCACGTCAAAAGGAGCTATCCTTGCGATGACGCTGAGTGTTGCAAAAGATTATGTGAAAAAAGGAATTCGCTGCAATTGTATTTCGCCGGGCAGGGTCCACACTCCATTTGTAGATGGGTACCTGAGCAAGAATTATCCCGGTCAGGAAAAAGAAATGTATGAAAAACTAGCGGCTACTCAGCCCATCGGAAGAATGGCTGAACCGGAAGAAGTGGCCAACCTGGCTTTGTTCCTTTGCAGTGAGGAAGGTTCTTTCATCACGGGAAGCGATTACCCTATCGACGGCGGATTTATCAGAATCAATAATTAATATGAAGTTATTTCGTTTCGGGCCAGCAGAAAAAGAAAAACCGGGAGTACTGCATGATGGCAAAAAAATCGACATCTCCTCTTTTTGCAATGATTTTACGGAGTCCTTTTTTGAAGAAGATGGGTTAGCGAAACTGGCAGCTTGGTTACCAGCGAATGCGACTAATTGCCCAACTGTTGATGATACTGTGCGAACAGGATCGTGCGTTCCACGCCCGTCTAAAATTGTATGTGTTGGCTTGAATTATGCGCGGCACGCTGCGGAAAGTGGCATGGATCTCCCTAAAGAGCCTGTTTTGTTCTTTAAGAGCACAACAGCCTTGTGCGGCCCCAACGATGATGTGCAGATCCCCCGCCAGTCCCAGAAGACAGACTGGGAAGTTGAACTGGCCATCGTCATAGGCAAAAAAGCTTCTTACGTTGATCTTGAAAACGCTTATGACTATATCGCTGGATATGCAACGCATAACGACTATTCTGAACGTGAATTCCAGATCGAGAGAGGTGGTCAGTGGGTGAAAGGTAAAAGCTGTGATACGTTTGCGCCCCTAGGGCCCTGGCTGGTCACAAAAGATGAAATCCCCGAACCGGGAAATCTTCGGCTATGGTTAGACGTTAATGGAGTGAGGAAACAGGATTCATCAACTTCAGACCTGATCTTTGGTGTTCCTTTCCTTGTTCACTATATCAGCCAGTTCATGACGCTTTTACCTGGCGATGTAATATCTACCGGCACACCTGAGGGTGTTGGGCTGGGTCAAAAACCAGTGCCCTGGTACCTGAAGGCTGGCGATGAAATCAAACTGGGCATAGAAGGCCTGGGTGAACAGCAACAGAAAGCGATGAAATACTGGTAACGTGAACATCATCGATGCTCACATACATTTCTGGAAATTCGATCCTGTACGCGACAGTTGGATCAATGATGATATGACCGTGATCAAGCGCGATTTTCTCCCGGCAGATGCAGAGAAGATCTTTCAGAAAAACAATATTACCGGCTGTGTTGCCGTGCAGGCTGATCGTTCAGAGCAGGAAACAGCATTCCTGGTAGAACTGTGCCGGAAAAACGCATTCATCAAGGGCGTGGTAGGATGGGTGGATCTTTCACGAAAGGATATTCAGGAAACCCTTCTGGCTTATAGCAAGGTGCCTGAGATCAAAGGCTTCAGGGAGATCATGCAGGGAACACCCGATGAACAGTATTTTACCAACCATTCATTCCTTGAAGGAGTCAAACATTTAAATAACTACGGATATACGTACGATATTCTGATCTACCACAATCAACTTCCCACTGCGGTTCGTTTCTCTGAGCGGTATCCCGACCAGGCCTTTATCCTTGATCATATTGCCAAACCCAATATCAAAAGCGGGGAATGGAAGAAATGGAAAACGGATATGAAAGAACTGGCGAAGAATCCCCGGATGTATTGCAAGCTATCCGGAATGGTCACTGAAGCAGATTGGCAGCGATGGAATGATGACCACATTAAACCCTATCTTGAAATAGCAGCAGAGTGTTTTGGAACGGACAGGTTGTGTTTTGGATCTGATTGGCCCGTATGTTTACTGGCAGGAAAATATGAAGCCGTTTTAAAAATCATCACTGAGTTTTTGTTGCAGGTGCCCTTAGCTGAACGAGAACAAGTTCTATCCCGAAATATCACCAGATTTTATACATTGAATTAATGGATCTCCAACTAAAAGACAAAATCGTGATTGTATCAGGCGGTGCCAAGGGAATTGGCGAAGCCATTGTAAAAGTGCTGGCTGCCGAGCAGGCTATTCCAGTTATCATTGGAAGAAGCGAAGCAGATAATCTTATTCCCCTTAAAGAAATTGGAAGAGGCTCACAAGTAGTGGCCGAGCTTTCAGATCCCGCCCAGTGCAAGTCGGCCATTGACAGCATTCTCGCTCAATACGGACGGATCGACGGGCTGGTAAACAATGCCGGAGTGAACGATGGCATTGGCCTTGAACATGGCAGCTATGAAGGCTTTATGTCTTCCCTGCACAAAAACGTGGTTCACTACTACCTGCTTGCCCACCACGCATTACCCGCGCTAATTAAGTCAAAAGGTTCAATTGTGAATATCGGATCCAAAGTGGCGGAGACCGGGCAGGGCGGAACCTCGGCCTATGCTGCTGCTAATGGCGGACGTAATGCACTTACCCGTGAATGGGCCGTGGAGCTATTGAAATACGGCATTCGCGTGAACGCAGTAATTGTTGCGGAAAGTTATACACCGTTGTACGACAAATGGATCAAGAGCCTTGCGAACCCGGAAGCAGAAGTAAAAAAAATAACCGACCGCATACCGTTCGAAAACAGGATGACAACTCCCGAGGAGATCGCCAACATGGTGGTGTTCCTGTTATCCGAAAAATCAAGCCACACCACAGGCCAGCTGGTCCATGTGGACGGCGGCTATGTACATCTTGACCGAAGAATCTGATCATACAAACCCAACTAATGAATAAGAAATCCTTCCTGCTACCTTTCATCCTCGTCACATCCCTTTTCTTTCTCTGGGGTGTAGCGAACAACCTCAACGGCATCCTGATTCCGCATTTAAGGAAAGCTTTGCAGCTGACCAATATGCAATCTACTTTTGTGGACACCGCGGTTTACCTGGCGTATTTCCTGGCTGCTATTCCCGCAGGCATGATCTTGAAAAAGTTCGGGTATAAGAAAGGGATCATCATTGGATTGCTTGTATTCAGTGCGGGCGCATTTCTGTTTGTACCAGCGGCGAACTCAAGAACCTATAGTGTTTTTCTCACCGGACTGTTCATCATAGGATGTGGACTTACTCTATTAGAAACTGCCGCAAATCCCTATGCCACTAAGCTGGGAGACCCTGAATCCGCTACCGCCCGCCTTAACCTGGCCCAGGCATTCAACGGACTGGCAACATTCCTGGCACCAATTGTTGGAACTATTTTTATTCTTTCGGGGAAGGGCTATTCTAACGAACAATTGGCGCTTATGGGCGAAACCGAAAAGATAGCTTATCTCACTAGTGAAGCGGCGTCCGTGAAAATGCCTTATATGTTGTTGGCTATATTTCTAATCGCTATCGCGATTGTATTTATGGTGAATAAATTTCCGGAGTTCAAGGAAGAAGAAGAGGCAACTGAAGGCAGCCTTTCAGACGCGCTTAAACATAAACATCTGGTCTGGGCCGTGATCGCCCAATTATTTTATGTAGGTGCACAGGTATGTGTCACTAGTTTTTTTGTGAGGATGGCCATGTCGGGCGGCGGAGTTGACGAGAAAACAGCGGGCTACTACCTCGGTGTTTACGGCTTGTTGTTCATGGGCGGAAGGTTCGGAGGAACGCTGCTGATGAAATTCATCCAACCCGCGAAGCTTCTTGCCATTTATTCCATCGCCTGTATCCTGTTAAGTTTTGCCGCTATTTATGCCGATGGAAAGAACGTAGTATTAGCCCTTGGTGGTCTGGGATTTTTTATGTCCATCATGTTTCCTACCATATTTTCATTAGGTATTCAGGATATGAAGGAGAATACCAAGCCAGCATCTTCGCTGATTGTGATGGCCGTTATCGGCGGAGCGATATTTCCCGTAATCATGGGCAATATCATCGACCGGTTCAACGACAATATCCAGCTCGGGTATACAGTCCCACTGGTTTGCTTTTTCGTGGTTCTATATTTCGCCCTGAAAGGGCATAAGCATAAAAAGATTCAAGATGAACAGGTACTGTCTTACAGTCGATCTGAAGGATGATCCGGCACTGATCGCGGAATACGAAGCGCTACATAAAAAAGTGGCACCTGAGATCCTGAAAAGCATCACGGATTCCGGCATCCTGGTGATGGATATCTATCGCCTTAAAAACAGGATGTTCATGATCATAGAAACTACGGATGATTTCAGCTTCGAAAAAAAGTCTGAGATGGATCTGGCTAATCCCAAGGTGCAGGAATGGGAAAAACTCGTGCAAGTATATCAACAATCTCTACCCTGGGAAAATCCTGACGATCCATGGAAATGGAAGAAGATGGACATGATCTTCGAACTTCAGGCTCAATTGAACCCTCCCCTCCCATTATAAAGTTTTACTGGTCCATCAAGACTAAGTTCTACAACCGACATATACTTTGTCTGGGCCTCTTTTGGAATATCAATATAGACCAGTCCTGGCACCGGACTCCACGAAATCTTACCCACTACTTTATGTGTGAGTAGTTTATTGCTTCCCAGAACTCATCGGTAACTTATTTATTAACGTCAGGCAATGCGAACGCAAGATAACTATTCCCTGTTTTAGTTCCCATTTTGCCACCACCTGCGGCGATCACCACAAACTGTTTTCCATTCACCATATAAACCACGGGCGTTGCGTATCCGCCGGCAGGAAGTTGATACTCCCACAGCGTTTTACCATTACTTATGTCGAAGGCCCGAAATTTTTCGTCTTTCGAAGCACCAATGAATAATAAACCTGTTGAAGTAATAACCGGACCTCCATAATTCTCTGTACCCGTTTGAGCGATTCCTTTAGCTGTAAGTTCTTTCAGTTCTCCTAATGGAACTTTCCATAGGATTTCTCCTTTATTCAGGTCTATCGCATTTAATGTTCCCCAGGGCGGCTTGATCCCTGCATATCCCTGTTGGTCAAAAAATCGGTGATAACCTGTGCTCAGGTAATCTTGCACGCTGTCGGTGGGTACAGGCATTTTTTGCGCTTCCCGATTATTTCCAGGCTTTATTTTTTCAAGAAGATATCCGATCACTTCAGTCCGTTGCGTTTCCGGAAGATGCCCGAACGATGGCATTCGGCCCTTGCCATTTTTAAGGATTAAGGCCACGGCTTGCTGATCTAGTTTTTGCTGCAACCCTTTCAAACCAGGAAATTGAGGCGGCGCGCCCTCCATATTTTGACCATGGCATCCGGCACAATTATTCAGATATATACTTCTCCCCGCAGAAACTGTTCCTTTCTGGATCTTGGGTATCATGGTTAGAATCCATGGCATTTCATTACCATTCACATAAAGAATACCAGATCGTTGGTCATAGGCGGCTCCACCCCATTCCCCACCCCCATCAAATCCCGGGAGGATCATGGTGCCTTCCAGGGAAGGTGGCTCGAACATGTGCCCGCGCTTAACGGACTTCAACCTGTTAGCGATATAGTCTTTTGTGTCAGGAGCCAGCTCACTCATTTGCTGGTCAGTATACAATTGCCTTACAAAGGGTTCAGGCTTTGTTGGATAGGGCTGGGTTGGCCAGGGCTCCTCTCCCGGTAACCCCTGCGTAGGAACAGGCTTTTCTTCAATCGGAAAAATAGGCTCACCGGTATCCCGATCGAAAACATACACAAAACCGGTTTTTGTAACCTGTGAAACTGCATCGATCTTCTTCCCATCTTTCTCAATGGTGACCAGGCCCGGCGGTGATGGCAGATCCCGATCCCAGAGATCATGATGTATCGTTTGGAAATGCCATTTACGTTTTCCTGTGGCTGCATCCAATGCCACCAAAGAATTGCCAAATAGATTCATGCCTTTTCTATCACCCCCATAAAAATCAAAGGCTGGCGATCCCAGTGGCACAAATACAGTTCCCCGGGCTGCGTCCACCGTCATGCCTGTCCAGGCATTGGCTCCGCCCGTTGTTTTCCAGGCATCTTTCGGCCAGGTATCATACCCGTACTCTCCGGGATGTGGTATCGTATGAAAGATCCACTCGCGCCTACCCGTAATAACATCAAATGCGCGGATATGCCCCGGTGCTGCAGGACCAGGACCTTCGCTCACCCTGCTGCCCATGATAAGCAGATTCTTGTAGATCACGCCGGGAGTGGGTGCATTTACACTTTCATGGCTGATCTCCCTGTCGAGCCCCTTGCGCAGGTCAAGGCGGCCACTGTCACCAAACCCAATCTTCAATTCCCCGGTTTCTGCGTCAAGGGCATAGAGGTAAGTTCTGGATGAAAAAAAGATCCTTTTATCTCTTTGATCGGGGCTTTCCCAATAGGTAGACCCCCTGTTTATTTCACTGGCTGTAGTATCGTGCAAGGCATCAAAACTCCAGATCAACTTTCCTGTTGCGGCATCAAGCGCAAACAACTTTCCGCGGCCGGAACTGACATACAATTTTTCATTCACCATCAATGGATGACACTGCAATTGCAACCTGTTTTCCCGATCAGAGTCGCCGGTTGAGAAACTCCAGGCAGGTACTAAATTCGCAACATTTTCTTTTGTAATCTGATCTGCCGGTGAGTACCGACGATTTCCTTCATTCCCATACTGCCGCCATTCAATGTCTGATAAGCTGCTATCACTATTCTTAACACCACAGGCTGAAAGCTGAGAAATAACGAGACTCAGGAAGAAAAAACGATACATAGCGATTAGGTATTCGTACAAAAATTACTTTCACATGCAGAACGAGAAACCAACAAGTTAGGAAAAGCTGAATAATATAATTTGCCTATTTTCAGTACATATCTGGGCAAAATATGAAGTATATCAAGCGCATCCTGCTTAGTCTGGTCTTATTGGTTTTTCTTACGCTGGCTGGAATATTTGTATACCTCCAATACCTCAATCCCGATCGTAATGCTTCATTGCAGTTGCCAGGCTTGAAGTCGGGGGTGGAAGTATTGTACGACAATTACGGCATCCCACATATCTATGCATCGAACGAAGAAGATCTTTTTTATGCATTCGGTTATGTGCATGCGCGGGACAGGCTTTTTCAAATGGAGATCCTGAGAAGGCTGGCCGATGGCAGGCTCTCGGAAGTCTTTGGCGAAAAAGCATTGAATTCAGATAAGTTTTTCAGAACGCTTAGTTTCAGGCAACACGCAAAATGGACCATTGATTCCGTCTACAAAGATTCCACCAAACCCATGATCAGGGCAGCCAGGGCCTATATCAGGGGAATCAATCAATATGTCAGTTCGGGGAAAACACCCATTGAATTTACACTGGCCGGTATACCCAAAACACCATTTACGTTGGAAGATGCAGAGATCATTACAGGCTATATGGGCTATACTTTCGTAAGCACATTCAAAACTGAAACCATTGCCACAGAAGTACTGAATAAGCTGGGCCAATCATATTACGATGATATTATGAGCCAGTGGCCGGACAGCGCTCATCAGATTCCCGTAAGGTCTAATACTTCAGACAGCACGATCAAGCTACTTGGACAGTTATCCAATTTTGTTGGCTCCCTTGAAAAAGAGCTCCCCTACCCGCCTTTCCTTGGTTCCAATGGCTGGGTGATCTCAGGTAAAAAAACAAAGTCGGGCAAACCCATTCTTTCCAACGACACCCATATTGCTTTTGCCC
The DNA here is from genome assembly GCA_031375135.1 of Sphingobacteriales bacterium. Lineage (GTDB taxonomy): Bacteria > Bacteroidota > Bacteroidia > Chitinophagales > Chitinophagaceae > Pollutibacter. The sequence continues at coordinate 8,362 of JANMHK010000028.1, forward strand.
AGCCTTCGGTATGGTATGAGGCGCATCTCTCATGCCCCCAGTTAAACGTCTATGGAAATTTTATTGCTGGCGTGCCCTTCCCTGCGCTCGGCCATAATGAGAAAGGTGGCTGGGGTCTCACTATGTTTGAGAATGATGACGCAGATCTCTATCAAGAAAAACTCAATCCCGCCAATCCGCTTCAGGTATGGTACAAAGACCATTGGGAAGATGTCGAGATTCGGAAAGAAACCATACAAATAAAAGGAGAACCAGACGCCATTTTTGATGTAAAAAAATCAAGGCACGGGTACTTCATGAATGAAGTATTAGACAATGCCAAAAACATAAAAGAGCCGATCGCACTGTGGTGGGTTTATCATCAATTCCCTTCCGCGCATGCAAAAGTTTTCTATGACCTGATCCATGCCAAAAATGCAAGTGAAGCAAGCCTCGCCGTGGCCCCGCTCACTTCACCCGGCCTTAATTTCATGTGGGCAGATGTTGAAGGAAATATCGCCTGGTGGGCCGCTGGCAAAATTCCGGTCAGGCCCGCTCTTGTGGATCCGCAAATCATTTTGGAAGGTTCAACAGGAGCTGACGATCCCACCGGCTGGTTGGATTTTGCCCAGAATCCACAGATCATAAATCCCGAACGGGGCGTTTTGTATACCGCCAATAACCAACCCGCCGATATGGGTACGGGCCTGGTGAAGGGATACTATGTGCCGGCTGACCGGGCTGAACGAATAGAAGAGTTGTTATTCACCAGCAAAAGCGACTGGACAGAAGAAGACAGCCGCACCATGATCAATGATGTGAATGCCACTTCCTATGCGAGATTATTAAAAGCTGTGCTACCCGCGATCCAGTTCAATGATCTGACAGTAAATGCGAAACAGAGTTATGAACTGCTGATGAAATGGGACGGCACTCATGGCCTTGACAATATCGAACCCACCATCTACTATCGCTTCTTGTACGAGATCTCTAAAAAAGCGTTTGATGATGAACTTGGAGAAGAGGCTGCAGGACAGTTAAAAAGCACATTCAGTTTTAGAAGGAACCTTTCCGCGTTCCTAAAAAACGACAACTCGAAATGGTGGGATGTTGTTCAAACCACCGGTAAAGAAACAAGGGGCCAAATACTCACCGCCTCCCTAAATGAATCTACGGCCTGGCTGATAAAAGATATGGGCAGTGACATAGGCAAATGGACCTGGAAAACAGTGCACACCCTCGAACACAAACATCCATTGGGCATTATACCCGTAGTTGGAAAGTACTTTAATGTTGGACCGATACCCGTTCCCGGTGGGCGAGAGACCCTCAATAATCTCGAGTTCGCACTCGACACAACGGGCAGATACCCCGTTCGTTCAGGACCCGCGCTCCGACGCATCATTGATTTCTCTAACCCTGAAATGGGATTTAGCGTAAACCCTACAGGCCAGTCGGGCTATTTCATGAGCAAGCGCTACCAGGACCAGGCAACGATGTTTGCTGAAGGTGGCAAAAGGCCTGAACTCATGAACCGGAAGGAGATAGAAAAATTGCTGACTGGAAAATTGAACATACAGCCCTAACCTACCCATGATCAAAATTCTTATCATCCTTGCATTAATGCTCATTCTGCCTTTCTACGGGGCAGTAGGGCAAACTTCAGGATGTACAGATCCTGCTGCCACCAACTACGACCCCGGGGCAACGATCAATAACGGCAGTTGCCTTTACCCTCCATTGACATTGACCGCCAACCTGAAATATAACCTGGGTTCTACCCTGGTTGAAAATTCCGGAATGGTTTTCTGGAATGATAAATTATGGATGCATAATGATGGTGGTGGGGCAGCCGCGATCTATGAAACGGACACCAGCGGTGCTATACTGAGAACAATAACAGTCAGTAACGCCGCCAATGAAGATTGGGAGGACATTGCGCAAGACGATACCTATTTATACATCGGCGATTTTGGAAACAACAACACCGGAAACAGAACCAACCTGAAGATCTATCGGGTATTGAAAGCTGATGTGCTCGCAACTAACAGCGTAATGGCAGAGATTATTTCATTTTCATATCCTGAACAGGTACTTGGAGCATCTACTTCCAATAGTACGGATTACGATTGCGAAGCCATGGTGGTTAAGAATGGTAAAATCTATTTATTTACCAAGCAATGGGTCAGCCAAAGAACTTCTTTGTATGAACTTCCGGCAACACCTGGTTCCTACGGTGCACTCTTATTGTTTACAGAAAACGTGGGCGGATTGATCACTGGCGCGGATATAGATGTGAGTAAGAATATGATTGTATTAACCGGATATAACGCCCCATTCCTGAACCGGTTTATTTATCTGATGTATGATTTCACAACGAATGCATTTTTCGGAGCCAATAAAAGGAAGATAACGGTCAGCGGTAGCCGACAAACAGAATCGGTAGCATTTCGAAATGAAGAATACATCTATATAGCCAATGAAAATTCCTTTTTTGGACCCCAGCGGGTTGAATCCATTAACCTGACCAATGTACTTCATCCTTACCTCTCCTTACTCCCCATTACCAATATTGAATTGAAGGCTAGGACCGAGAGTGGTTATGTGCATCTTGAATGGAACATAGAACCAAGGCAGGAATTCTGGAAAGGTGAGCTTCAACGAAAAAACAGGACCGACGCAACATATGAAACCTTGTTCAGCTTTAATCATCCTACCGGTGTTTATGACGACCATACCCTTGCCGGAGGTGAAAATTTTTATTATCGGGTGAAAGCACTGGACAGGAATGCTATTGTATCTTTTGGCCTCGAACAAAAAATCAGGATGCCGGGATTGAACAAATCGAAAATCTCTTACATCGCTGAAGAGATCCGAATCCAACTCCCTTCGTCTTCAGCATCTTTCCAGATCAAAGTAGTGGACATGATGGGTAGAATGATGGAGAAACTGAATACAGTTCAAAAAAGCTTGAGTATAAATGCGGCAAATTTTCCACGCGGGATCTACCAGGTAAACATCGAGAGAAACAACTATCTGGAAAATCAGTACCGGTTTTTCAAAAATTAGGAAACACCTTCTTCCCTTTCCCTGACAACAACAAGATCCCCCGTTTCCACCGTGATCTGAATCAGCCCCAGTTGAATAATGGCTTTCTTTCCACGAACCTCTTTGATCGTTCCCACCTGGTTATTTTGCAACATCAGCGCGAGATCGCCCACCTTTACATCACCACCCACTTCTACCCAACGGGCGTTCAGTTTTCTTTTCTTCTTATCTGATACTTGTTGCTGTTTTTGGGCGAATAATAAGGAATGAAGCTGCTTCATGAGTTCCCGCTTATCGTCCTGCGACTCCGCCTTCCGCCAGTCAAAAACTACCTGTTTGAGTTTACGTTCCATATCGCGCAGATATTGGATACGCTCTTCCGATATGCGGTTCTGCTCCTTTAGCAACTCCACTTGTTGCCGGTGCTTTTCCTTGTCGAGCTGAACTTCCAGTTCCTTTTTCAGTTTTTCATTGTGTCGAAGGAGCCTGTGCAATTCTTTCTCTTTTTCCTCGATCAGCCGTAGATCCTGCTCCGTTCGATTCAACAATTTATCCAGGCTGAAATGATCCTCATCTACCAGCTTCCTTGCTTTATCGATCAGTCTTTTCTCGAGTCCTATCCTTTCGGCAATTGAAAAGGTATATGAACTTCCCGGCTTGCCAAGAATCAACTGGTACATGGGTTGCAAGTTCTGTTCATCAAAGGCCATGGCTCCGTTGATGATACCGGATGTTTTGCCTGCCATTACTTTCAGGTTCAGGTAATGCGTAGTCACTATACCGTAAGAATGTTTCCGCAACAATTCATCCAGGATCACTTCTGCAAATGCACCCCCGAGGTTGGGGTCACTTCCACTTCCAAGTTCATCAATGAAGAACAAGGTTCTCCCATTTGCATTTTCCATGAAATGCTTCATATGTTTGAGGTGGGAACTATAGGTCGACAATTCAAATTCCAGGCTTTGGGTATCGCCGATATGTATCATTAATTGTTTGAAGATGCCAAAAGTTGTGCCAGGACCCACTGGTACAAGAAGTCCGGACTGCACCATCATTTGGAGCAGGCCCACTGTTTTCATGGTCACTGTTTTTCCTCCGGCATTAGGCCCGGATATCACGAGTACCCTGCTTTTCTCGTCCAGCTTTAGGGATACGGGAATGGTAGGCTTGTTGAGTTTTCGATTGTATAGCAGTAGCAACGGATGATAGGCTTTGACCAGTTCAATGCAAGACTTATCTGCCAGCTCAGGAAAAATGCCGTTGATATCTGCCGCAAGTTTTGCTTTGCCTTCGATAAAATCGTACTCACCCAGTATATCATGCCAATGGGCTAACAGGGGCGCATAAACGGAAAGTGTTTTAGTCAGTTCCCTGAGGATGCGGTAAACTTCCCGGCTTTCTTCCGCTTCCAGGGAAAAAATATCATTGTTAAGTTCGATGGTTTCTTCAGGTTCTATGAACGTAGTCCGGCGGGTATCACTTTCGCCGTGAAAAATACCTTTGACCTGCCTTTTAAATTCTGCCTGTACAGCAACCACCCTTCGGCCGTTCAGAAATGATTCTTCGATATCTGCCGCAAAGCCTGCTTTATTCAGCCGTTGAATGATCTTGTCGAACATCCGCCGCAGCTCATTTCTTTTTCGGAACAAACTCATCCTTATCCTGGCCAGGTCTTCCGAAGCTTTATCCACCACCGTACCAGACTCGTCCAGCACCAGGTCAATGCTCTTGATAATAGCCTTTTCATAATAGGAATCACCCAGTACTTTGTAGAGGTAGGGATAACTGCTGACCCTTTCTATATCGAACCACCTGAACAACTGTTGCATGGTCTCCGAAAGTTTTCGGATCTGAAGAAAGTCTTCCCCCGTAAGAACGGCACCCGAAATACCCAGTAATTTAAGCTCACGGGACATGTTCAGGGTATGGTTATTGGGGAAAAATTGTCCACTCCTGATGAGCATCAGGTATTCGTTGGTCTGCGACAATTCGGTCTCAATAAAGTCTTTACGGGTATGGATCCGCATATCCGCTGCCCTCTGCTTTCCCAACTGGGATGAGCAATAATCTTTCACGATCAGCTTCACTTTGTCAAATTCCAACTGTAAATCAGCGGATTGCGGAAATAACTTCAACTGTTTCTTTTTGCAAATATAGGCCGGGAGCAGAAAGTAGACCGAGAGAAATGCGGGCCGAAGGTCCTGCGACGAGCCAATGATCGGGCTCCCTCTCCATCCTTTTGGCCAGATTGGAAAGTCAGGACAACGTTCCCAGCTGACATGGGTTGTTAAAGCTCCCTTAAAAATGAACAACTTACCCAACCATTAACGCAAACCCTATGGTTTATAGAGTAAGATATTTGAAATTTACTTTCATCTAATTCAAACTATGAGGTTAAACTTTACGCTTGCATTACTTCCTGTTTTAATCATAACATCCTGCACGCAGCGGCAGTCTCCGAACGCCCAGTCCAATTTCGAACCCATATACACTTCCCACATGATGAATTCCGATACGGCTACGTTTGGTAATGGTTGCTTTTGGTGCACAGAAGCAGTTTTTCAGCAATTGAATGGCGTGATCAGTGTTTCCAGTGGTTACAGCGGTGGGCACGTGGAGAACCCCACCTACGAAGAGGTTTGTGAAAAAACTACGGGACATGCCGAAGTTTGTCGCATTGTTTTTGATCCCAACAAGATCAGTTACGATGAGCTACTGGAAGTATTCTGGCAAACCCACGACCCTACTACTATGAACAGACAAGGCAACGACGCAGGGCCTCAATACAGAAGTGTGGTATTTTACAACAACGAAGAGCAAAAAACAAAAGCACTGCATTATAAAGAGGCATTGGACAAATCAGGTGCTTTCGACAAACCGATCGTAACTGCGGTGGAGCCTTTGAAAAATTATTATCCGGCGGAGAACTACCACCAGAATTATTTTAAAAATAATCCCAATCAGCCTTACTGTTACTTTGTTATCCGTCCAAAGATGGAGAAGTTTGAAAAAGCATTTGGGAAGAAACTGAAACAGTAGATCTTAGTTTGTCTTCCTCGCCCTTCTCAGTTCAAGCAGATTCAACGCATTTGGCTTAAAGCCAGTGATACCGTTTTGCACCAGGTGTATGGCCATATCATACCAAAGCGGAATAACAGGCGCATCGTACATCACCATCTGGTCCATTTTCCGGTAAAGCTCATACCGAACTGAATCACGGGTTTCAAGCAGTGCAGCCTCGTAAAGCTTGTCGAATTGAGGATTCTTATACCGGGTGTAATTAGGTGGTGCCGGATTCTTACCATAAAATACACTGAGATAGTTTTCTGCATCCGGATAATCCGCGATCCAACTACCCCTGAAAAAAAGAGCCTTCGATTTAGCAATTTCTTCCAGCAAGCTCGCCCTTTGAGCTGTTTCCACTATAACCCGCATACCGATATCCTCCAGTTGTTTTGCCACAAAAGCACCAAGCTCTGCATAAACCGGTACGGTCTTCAACGTGATCACATCTGATTTTGCATCATAGCCTGCTTCTTTCAACAATGCCCTGGCTTTGTTGGGGTCAAAATGATAGCCTTTCACTTTCACCGAATCGAAACTTGGCAGGCCAGCAGGAATAAATCCAGACTCCGCAGGAGTGCCGATCGAGTTGCGCAGGTACATCATCATTTTTTTCCGGTCCACCGCGTGGTTCATGGCCTGCCTGATTTTTCTTTCACGAAGAGGTGATCCTTTCACCAACTCATTATCCTTGTCAAATAAGATCCCCAGATATTCCGTATTCAGATAAGGATGCTTATTCAACACGATCCGCCCTACCCAATCCTTTTTCAATTCCCCTTTCTTGGTGAGTACTTCATCCTTGAAACTGGCTTCAATATCATTGACAAAATCAAGTCGTCCCTGCTGAAATTCCATGAATTCCGTGGCTTTATTATCCAGGAAAGAAATTTTAATGGCGTCCAGATACGGCAGCTGATTTCCTGCTTCATCGCGCTCAAAATATTTCTCATTCCGGTGCAAGATCAGGGCCTGCCCTTCTTCCCAACTACTCAGAAAAAAAGGACCGGTCCCACAAGGATTTCTCCTGAAATCTTTCCCATAACGCACTACTGCTTCCCGGGCTACGATCGAGCAGTATTTCATACTCAGGATACCGAGGATGGGCGGAAATGGCCTGGTCAGATTGAGTTGAAAAACAGAATCATTCAGGGCGATAAAGGGCCTTGCGCTGTCAACACGCCCGTTGAAGATCCAGGCACCAGGACTGGCTACCGACTTATCGATGATCCTGCTCAGGCTGTAGACCACGTCACTGGCCTTCATGATCCGCCCCCTGCCTTTTGGGAATGCGGGATTGTTGTGAAAGAAGACATTTCTCTTCAATACAAATGTATAATGCAGTCCATCTTCCGAAATCTCCCAGCTTTTGGCCAGGGCCGGAACAATGTGCAGGGAATCATCAATATCAACCAAAGAATTATAAACCTGATGGGTGGCCCAGTTCACGGCCTGGCTTTTTGCAAAAGCAGGATCCATAGTGGCGAGTCCTTCAGGTTGGTTATACCTGAACACATTGGCACTGCTGCTTTCATCGGAATAACAGCCGCTGAGGAACAAAAGCAGACATAATACTCTGTACATAGATTAGGGGTTGCAGGGGCGACCAGCTGCGACAAATCTTTTATCCCAATAGGGTTCAGCCAGATCGCTGATCATGACTCCGCCTGATGTGGAGGCATGTACAAATTTATTGTTATGAAGATATAGGCCTACGTGGGAAATACCACCCCGGGTATTGAAAAAAACCAGGTCCCCTTCTGTGAGCTCGGTCCTGCTGATCTCCTTACATAAACGCTGCTGCTCATGTGCTGTTCTTGGCATAGCTTCCTGATAAACCGCCGCCATCAGGTTTTGGACAAAGGCGGAACAGTCCACGCCCCTTTTCGTAAGTCCGCCTATTTTATAGGGCGTACCCCACCAGTCATCAATCAACTTATAAAGCGAAAGGTTGCTGAGGTATTCCACTTCCGTATTCAATAAGATCGAGTACCTGAATTGCAGGGATGCGGCCTCATTTATGGTCATGCCTGTGTTAAAACTCATCGGTGCTGCCGGATTATCCACAAGTGGCGGCATGTCCTCCCCCTTGTTTTTTTTAGGCGAGCCCTCCGTATTCATCTTAATATCGTCTAAGAAAGGACCTTGTTTTTTTGAACTGCTCTGAGCAGGGGACTGCAGAGGCTTAAAAGCCCCGCAGCTACTGAGTAAAACAACAGCAAGCAGTAAAAAAAAGCCATATATACGGGTCATGTACAAGTTGTGCAAATTTAGGTGGAAATGTTGAAGCCCATTTCCCGAAATTTGCCTTCTTCCTCCAAAGATCAGACCATAAAAGCCATGTCGAAGTTTTCTCATTTACACGTACATACCCAATATTCGCTGCTCGATGGGGCAGCGAGCATTGATGCGCTCTATAAAAAAGCCCTTGCAGATGATATGCCTGGCCTCGCCATCTCAGATCACGGCAACATGTTCGGTGTTTTCAAGTTTGTATCTGAAGCCCAAAAACATAAGGTTGACCCGGACAATAAAAACAGTCCGCTTAAAGTAAAACCCATTGTAGGTTGCGAGTTTTACATCACCGAGAACAGGCACCGAAAAACATTCACCAAAGAAGAAAAAGACCCGCGGCATCATCAGATTCTATTGGCTAAAAACGATATTGGTTACCGCAACCTGGTAAAGCTGACCTCATTAGGATATATAGAAGGATTATACAGCAAGTATCCGCGGATCGATAAAGAGCTGATCAATAAATATCATGAAGGTCTGATCGCCACCACATGTTGTCTGGGTGCGATGGTGCCGCAAATGATCATCAGGAAAGGCATTGAAGAGGCCGAGAATGAATTCAAATGGTGGCTGAATATTTTTCAGGATGATTACTATGTGGAGATCCAGCGCCATGGTTTGGCCGAGCAGGATAAAGTGAACGAAGTGCTGCTGAAGTTTGCTGAAAAATATAACGTCAAGGTGATCGCTTCCAATGATTCGCATTATGTGAATCAATCCGACTTTAATGCCCATGACATCCTGCTTTGTATCAATACCAACGAAAAGCAGGCTACGCCAGCCATGCGGGAATTTACGGACGATGACGTGCTGACGAAGAACAAACGTTTCGCGTTCCCGAACGATCAATTCTATATGAAAACATCGGCCGAAATGAAAGATGTTTTTAAAGACCTTCCCGAAGCGATCGATAACACCAATGAGATCGTTTCAAAAGTTGAAGTGCTGGATCTAAAACGGGATATCCTGCTTCCCCACTTTAAAGTACCTGCCAATTTTACTACGCAGGATGAATACCTGGAACATCTCACATGGGAAGGAGCAAAACGCAGGTACGATGAGGTCACACCGGAAATAGATGAACGGCTTCGCTTCGAATTATTTACGATTCGTACTATGGGATTCGCCGGATATTTCCTGATCGTTTCGGATTTCATCCAGGCGGGTCGGGATATGGGCGTGTTCGTAGGGCCGGGACGGGGATCTGCAGCGGGCAGTGTGGTTGCCTATTGCATCGGCATCACCAATATTGACCCGATCAAATACAACTTACTGTTTGAGCGGTTCCTGAACCCCGACAGAAAGAGCATGCCGGATATAGATACGGATTTTGATGATGATGGCCGGCAGAAAGTGATCGACTATGTTGTTGAAAAATATGGAAAGAACCAGGTGGCGCAGATCGTCACCTATGGTACGATGGCTGCCAAGATGAGTATCAAGGACGTGGCCCGGGTAATGGACCTTCCCTTGCCGGAATCGAATGCCATGGCAAAACTGATCCCGGAAAAACCGGGCATCGAACTGAAGCGTGTGTTGCATGCCAACCTGGTTGGAGAAAAAAGCCTGTCTGAAAAAGAGGGACTTTCAGGAGATGAGATTGAGCTGGTCAAGAAACTTCGGGAGATCTATCAGGGTGATGACCTCAGGGCACAGATCCTTCACGAAGCGGAGATCCTCGAAGGTTCAGTGCGTAATACGGGTATTCATGCTGCGGGCATCATCATTGCACCAAAAGATCTGACAGAGCTGCTGCCCGTATGCACCGCCAAAGATTCTGACCTCTGGGTTACACAGATCGAAGGCAGTGTGATCGAAGATGCCGGTGTGATCAAGATGGACTTTTTGGGATTGAAAACCCTGACAATTATCAAGACCTGTCTCGCGCTGATCAGGCAAAACCACGGAATCGAGCTTGATATTGACAATGTCACATTGTTTGACGAGAAAACTTTCCAATTATACCAGCGCGGCGAAACCATCGGTACGTTTCAGTTCGAAAGTCCGGGTATGCAAAAATACCTGCGCGTCCTAAAGCCGGATAAATTCGATGACCTGATCGCCATGAATGCCTTGTACAGGCCAGGTCCTATGTCGTACATCCCAAACTTCGTTGACCGTAAACATGGCCGTGAAGAGATCAGTTATGACCTTCCGGAAATGGAAGAGTATCTGAAAGACACGTATGGCATCACGGTCTACCAGGAACAGGTCATGCTGCTGGCGCAGAAGCTGGGGGGATTCAGTAAAGGTGATGCGGATGTACTCAGAAAGGCCATGGGTAAAAAACAGAAATCGATCCTTGACAAGATGAAGGGGCGGTTTGTTGCCGGCGCCACTGCAAAAGGATTCCCGGCTGACAAATTGGAAAAGATCTGGACCGACTGGGAATCGTTCGCGCAGTATGCCTTTAACAAATCGCATTCTACCTGTTACGCATTTGTGGCCTACCAGACTGCCTATATGAAGGCGCACTACCCTGCGGATTATATGGCCAGCGTTTTAAATCATGCTGGCAGCATTGAAAAACTCACGTTCTTCATGGAGGAGTGTAAGCGGATGGGGTTGAAAGTACTGGGGCCGGATATCAATGAATCCGGAAAAGGATTTGCCGTGAACCTGAAAGGTGAGATCAGAATTGGTCTGGGCGGATTAAAAGGCGTTGGTGAAGCTGCTGTTGAAACACTGATTGAAGAAAGGACCCGGAAGGGAGCCTTTGCCAGCATTTTCGACCTGGTTAAAAGGGTCAACCAGCGAATGGTCAATAAGAAATCTTTGGAGTGCCTGGCATATTCAGGAGCTTTTGATTGCTTCCCTGAAATGCATCGGGCGCAATACTTTTATACACCGGAAGGCGACAGCATTAATGGCCTGGAAAAAATAATCAAATTCGGTAATATCTGGCAGGCTCAGACCCAGCAGGTAAGTAATACCCTGTTTGGTGACCTGCCCATCATGCAGATCCCGCCGCCCAAAATACCTGATTGTAAGCCCTGGAGCCTGACGGAGTTACTGGATCACGAGAAGGATGTGACCGGGATCTTCATCAGCGGCCATCCTTTGGATCATTTCCGTTTCGAGAACACCTACTACGGAGTTATGCCCTTGTTCGAGTATAATGAATTCAAGCAAACGGTAGAACTGCAGGCCAACCCCATGCAGAACATCCGGCTGGCCTGCCTGGTAACCGGTGCACAGCACAGGATATCGCAGAAAGGAAAAAAATATGGGGTACTGTCACTGGAAGATTTTTCAGGCAATACAGAGCTGACCCTGTTCGGAGAAATGTATATGAAATACCTGAACTATTTTGAAACAGGTACCTGCCTCTACGTCACGGGGAAGTTTGAAAAATGGGAGAAAAGAAATGAATGGAACTTCCGCGTAACGGATATCTGCCTGTTGGAAACCATTAAGAAAACAATGACCAAGGGCCTGGAAATGAACATTATGGGAGAATTACTTAAAGAAGATATTGTAATGTTTCTTGAACAGAACATTAAAAAACATCCCGGTAATTCGAGAATGAAAGTGGTGGTTTATGAACCTAAGCAGAACTGGCATGTTACCATGGTATCCATGGCCAAGGGCTTTGAGATGAATGACGAATTGTCCGCTTTCCTTATGGAGCGGCCTTATATTGACATTAAAGTGATCACAGCAAACGGTAATTGATGTCAAAACATCATTGTTCAGGAAATGGGCTTAAATTTGCAACTCAGTAATATCTAAATGACAATACATCATGGCAAAAGAATTCACAGATTCTAATTTTCAAACAGAAGTGATCAGTTCAGATAAACTAACGGTAATTGATTTTTGGGCTGAATGGTGCGGTCCCTGCAGGGCGATCGGGCCAATCATTGAGGAACTTTCGAAGGACTACGATGGAAAGGTAAATGTTGGCAAGGTTAACGTAGACCATAACCCGCAGCTTTCCATGAACTATGGCATCACCAGCATTCCTGCTATCCTGTTC
>JANMHK010000291.1:0-2242 GCA_031375135.1 Sphingobacteriales bacterium
GGTGCTGGCCAAGCCGGCACCTAAGGTTGATGTGTCTTATTTCATCTACTATTTGGTCATTCTGACGCCATTTGTCTTATACTTTCTGATGAATTTTCTAGTATTGAAAAGGCGTGCCCAGGCGATTTCAAAAGGTGGTCGTGGCTTCAAATTTATAAAAGCAGTTTCTTGACACTGACGTTCATATTGATCCTGGCCATTGTCTTCAGGGTACTGTCAAACCCTATGGCCAAGATATTTCAAAAGCAGATCACCCTGCAAGGGCAGCACCCTTTGTTCGTAAACCTGGTTTCTTATTTACTATTGTCAATCATTAGCGTATTCATCATTGTTGCTTACCCGCTGCCGGAACTGGATGCTCAATTCTGGATTTTTTCGGTATTGGGAGGAATAGCGGGGGCGTTAGGGAATGGATATATTATTAAAGCCCTCGAGACGGGCGATCTTTCTGTGCTTGGACCGGTTAATGCGTACAAGTCCGTTGTTGGTGCAGCAGCTGCTTTCCTGTTGATCGGTGAGATCCCTTCAGCCTGGGGTTTTTTGGGGATGGCCATGATCATCTTCGGAAGCTATTTTGTATTGGATACCACGCCTGAAAAATTCAGTTGGGCATTATTAAAAAATAAGGCAATACAGTATCGCCTGGCGGCTTTATTGTTTACAGGCATACAAGCCGTCTTTGATAAGGTGATCATTCAACATTCGGACCTCAAACTGGCATTTGCCAGCTGGAGTATATTTGGAGCTGTATTTTCTTTATTGTTATTTTCTTTTGCAGACTCTCATTTTCGAACTGAGATCAATAAGCTCAACAAAGACTTGTTGGTTAAATATTTGGGGCTCACTATATGCGTGGGACTAATGGTTGCGGCCACTAATATTTCGTTTAGTCTAATGCCGGTTGGAGAAGCACTTGCTCTTTTTCAATTGTCCGGGATACTTACAATTTTCCTCGGGCATAGATATTTTCAGGAGAAGGACCTCAAGCAAAAATTGTTGGGCACCGTCATCATGATTGCGGGCTCCGCATTGATCATTCTTGATAAATAAACATCCTCCTCGAATGCGTGAATACTCAAAATATTGCTGTAATTTAAAATATATACTACTCATAACCCAACTTCAAACCATTCGTTCAACATGAAAAAGAATCTACTGCTTAAGGTACTATTGCTGTGCCTGTTTGGCATTGGCCTGTTGTATCAGGCCGAGGCCCAGACGAGGACGATCAGCGGACTCGTCAAAGATGACAAAGACAATCCAATTGAAGGTGCCAGTGTTTCGGCGGATAAGTCCACCGTTGGCACGTCTACTAATGCCAAGGGCGAATTCACACTTCAAGTACCTGTATCGGCAAAAAAACTGATCGTGTCTTATATTGGTTTTGCCAACCAGGAAATTGCGATCGGCAACAGCGATAACATTTCTGTCCAACTGATCTCATCGTCAAATATTCTGAACGATGTAGTTGTGGTTGGTTATGGAACGCAGAAAAAGGCAAACCTTACAGGCGCTGTTGACCAGGTCACCTCCGAAGTGCTCCAAAATCGTTCACTCACCAACCTCAACCAAGGCTTGCAAGGGGTGCTTCCTAACCTGAACATCCGGATGCTCGATGGAAAACCCAACCAGGCTCCGAGTTTCAATATCAGGGGTGCAACTTCAATAGGCCAGGGTGGTAGTGCGCTTGTATTGATCGACGGTGTGGAAGGAAATCCAAGTTTGTTGAACCCCAACGACGTAGCCACGGTTTCGATTTTAAAAGATGCCGCCTCAGCATCGATCTATGGCGCGAGAGCGGCATTCGGCGTGGTCCTGATCACTACCAAGAACCCTATAAAAGGGAAGACCAGCGTTTCATATTCCACTAACTTCTCGATTAAGAGTCCTACTACGGTTCCTGATTTTGAGAACGACGCGTACATATTTGCGAAAATGTTTGCAGAGTCTTCCGTGGCGTGGGATGGGCAATTTCCACAAGCCGTGAATAAAACATTGAAGTTTTCACAGGCATATCTGACAGAACTTGAAAGAAGATCAAAGACCCCTGGCTTACCCAACTATGAGATCGATCCTGTAACAGGAGAGTATGTCTACTATTCAAGTACCGATTGGTATCGTGAGTTGTACAAGGATAATAATAACTCTATTGAGCATAATCTTTCGGTGAGTGGTAGCAGCGACAAAGCCAGTTTCCTGATCACTGGACGATATTTTAAGCAGGATGGATTATTCAGGTATA
>JANMHK010000302.1:0-4502 GCA_031375135.1 Sphingobacteriales bacterium
CCGACTTCTTCTTCGCCTTCACGAAATAGGCACTCGCCTCTTTCCCATCCGGGGTAGGATACTTGATCATTTCCCCTTTCATCTGGAAATGGATCGACAGCGGAGAAAGATGCAGGGCCTGGAATGCAGGGTCCGATGCAAAGGCCGACATGTCATCCGGAAGATCAGGATTATGACATACAATATACTCGCGGTCCTTGACTTTATTGGCCTGGTTTGAGAAGATCCCGGTCATTAAGATCAGGGCCGTTATCGCTGAGAAAAACACTTTATACATAAACATCTTTTGTGCACTTAAATTACCAAATATCTCCATCTGGCTAACGCTTTGTTTAAGACCGACGCACGGAAGGCTCGTTTATCGAGCGATTTGGTAGAAAACCTTCGCCAAATAAGGCTAACTGCTTTATTTTAGCATCACAAAACTGCAAGATGGATAAAATTTACTTAAGTGACTCCGGCCCCAAAGTCTCCCCAGCCGTGTATGGATTCTGGAGATGGGATGAGATTGGGCCCGATAGCATCACCAATATGGAGAACATCGTCAACCTCTGTCTCGAACTCGGCATAAATACCTTTGATCATGCAGACATCTACGGAGGTTACCAGTGCGAAGAAATCTTCGGAAAGATCATTAGTAAGAAATCTTTCAAAAGAGATGATATCGTGCTCTTTTCAAAAGCCGGTCAACTGGTTCCACATCCAAACAGGCCCGATGTAAGGGTTCCATATAGCGATACTTCTGCTTCGCATATCGCCGAATCTGTTGAACAATCCCTTCGGAATTTGCGAACCGATTATCTTGATATTTTCCTGCTTGATCAGTTAGACCCTTTGAGCAACCTTGAAGCAACTGCACTGACCCTGGAAAAACTTCGTGCTTCGGGAAAAGTCAGGAATATTGGCGTGGTTAACTTTTCTGCATCCCAACATCAACTGCTGGCCTCTTACCTGAAAATCCCAATCGTTACCAACCATATTGAACTGAGCTTGTTGAACACTTCAGCCCTTGACAATGGCCAGGTGGATTATATCAAACAGAAGTATATGCGGCCCTTAGCAACCGCGCCTTTAGCCGGCGGCCGGATTGAAAATGGTCATGACGCGCAGGCCATCAAACTTCGCAGTAAATTGGAAGAGATCGGAAAGAAATACGAGGCCAATGTTGAATCACTGGCTGTCGCCTGGCTGAATAAATTAGGTGCTATTCCACTGATCGGAACCTTCAGTGAACATCGGATCAGAAACATTGTGAACGCATTCTCAATCAATCTGGACCACCAGGACTGGTACGACTTATACAATACCTCAAGAGGATAAAAACTTGTCATCGAGAAGCCTGCAACAGCGAATTGATGCAGGCTTTTTTTATGCCCGAGAATTAAAAATATTTTTGAATGATGACATCCGTCATTGTTTCTCCCCTACCATCTGACGTACCTTCCCCATCATAATTCAAATCCAATGCAACATTAAAAAAGGGCGTGCAAAACAGATTTTGATAAACGCTTAAAGAGGAGGTGTTATGACAACGAAAGCAATGACCAGGGCAAATGACGTGTTCCCCGACTTGATCGAAGATTTCTTCAAACCATGGAATGAAAGATTCAATGGCAATATCTGGGGTAAGATGTTAACTGTTCCAGCTGTTAACGTTTCTGAAGATGAAAAATCTTTTAAATTGTCGCTCGCTGCGCCAGGTCTGAAAAAAGAAGATTTCCATATTCAAATGGAAGGCAGTATGCTCACCATTAGTAGTGAGAAAGAAGAAAAGAAAGAAGAAAAAAATGAAAAAATGACTCGCAACGAGTACAATTTCACTTCTTTCACCAGAACCTTCACCCTGCCTGAAGATATTGAAATGGAAAAAATAGTTGCGAACTACGAAAATGGTGTATTAAACCTGATGGTTCCAAAAAAAGAAGAAGCCAAAAGGATGATTCATACCAAAAACATCAAGGTGAACTAAGATTCACAAAAGACTAAAGCCTCCGTAAAGCCGGGGGCTTTTTTATTTCTGACCTATGGATTAGAACCTTGAAATAAATCGCTGCTCAAATACCTGTCACCCCTGTCGCAACAGATAAAAACAATCAGACCAGCATCAAGTTCTTTACTCAATCTGATAGCCACTGCAGCACCACCTCCACTGCTCATACCCGCAAAGATCCCTTCTTCCCTCGCCAGCCTCCTGGTGTATTCCACTGCCTCCTGCTGCGATACATCCATGATCCGGTCGACCCGTTCGGGTTCGAAAATTTTAGGAAGATATTCTTTCGCCCATCGCCTGATCCCGGGTATAGATGATTCTTCTGTGGGCTGACAGCCGATGATCTGAATCTTTGGATCCTGCTCTTTCAAATAACGCGATACGCCCATGATGGTGCCGGTAGTTCCCATCGAGGCAACAAAATGCGTGACCCCATGCTCCGAATCTGCCCAGATCTCAGGACCCGTAGTTTTATAATGCGCGAGGTAATTATCCGGATTGGCAAACTGGTTCAACATAAAATATCCTGCGTTTGCTGCTTTGTCTTCTGCATAATCGCGGCAGGCCTCAATGCTTTCCAGGAGGATTACTTTCGCGCCATAGGCCTCCATGGTTTGGACCCTTTCTTTTGTACTGTTCGAAGGCATCACAAGCTCAATCCTGATGCCAAACAAACTCGCCACAAGCGCCATACCGATCCCCGTATTTCCACTGGTAGCCTCGATCAACACCGTGTCTTTATTGATATCACCCCGGTCAAAGGCCGACTTGATCATATTGAATGCCGGGCGATCCTTTACACTTCCACCTGGATTATTACCTTCCAATTTGGCAAAGATCTTAACTGCCGGATTTGGATTCATGCTTACCAGTTCCACCATGGGTGTTTTTCCAATTATACCTGCAACACCTTTCATGATTCCTGATTTAATGTTTTGCCTTCCAGAACCGTGATCTCGGGATCGTGGTAAACCAGTGAACCTGGGGCTACAGAATGGGTAAGCCAAACGTTTCCGCCAATCACACTGTGGTGCCCAACTATGGTGTCGCCGCCCAAGATAGTGGCGTTGGAATACAGGATCACATGGTCCTCAATGGTTGGATGTCGCTTGACGTCGGCCATGGATTTATCTACACTCATTGCGCCCAATGTCACCCCCTGGTAAATTTTCACATGATCGCCGATTTCCGAAGTTTCCCCAATCACGATACCTGTTCCGTGGTCCACCTGGAAATACTCTCCAATTCTTGCGCCCGGATGAATATCTATCCCCGTTTTAGAATGTGCATATTCCGTCAGGATCCGGGGTAATATTGGCACGTTCAGGTTCAACAGCGCATGCGCCACCCTGTAAAAACTAAGGGCATAAAATCCCGGATAGGCGCGTATCACTTCAAACTCAGTTTTGGCGGCAGGATCGCCCTGCAGGATCGCGTGTATATCTGTTTGCAACACCCGGTATATCTCGGGGAGTTGGTTGAAGAATCGAATACTCACTGCCCCGTTATCACAATCGCTGCAAGCCTTTGTTGCATTCAACATTAAGGTGAGCTCCTGCCGGAGTACCAGCGCCTCATGTTCCAACTCAATGGGAGAAGCAAATGTTTTGTAAGAAAGCTCCGGGAACAACATGCCGATGACTTTCATGGCCCAGCCAGCAACTTGCTCGTTGGCCGGTACAGCTTCAATCGACTGCTGCTTGTAGAATATTTGGGTAAATAGTTCCCTGTTCATGGTCAACAAAGATAAACTTAAGCACCGCAAATATTTAACCTTTCACCCTGAACTTCGTTATATATTTGGAATTAACGATATGGCATATACTTCACTTGAGTCTTGTTTAATTGATCTGGAAAAAAACGGGCAACTGCTTCGGGTCCGTGAAGAGGTGGATCCCAACCTCGAGATGGCGGCTATCCATGTCAGGGTTTATGAAGCAGGTGGGCCGGCACTTTTATTTGAAAGGGTGAAGGGCAGCCAATTTCGTGCAGCCTCAAATATTTTCGGAACACTTGATCGAAGCAGGTTCATTTTCAGGGATAACCTTGAAAATGTACAACGCCTGATCGCCCTTAAAAACGATCCCGTTTCCGCTTTAAAAAGTCCACTTAAACATGCCGGCACTGCATTGGCAGCACTAAAAGCACTACCCTACAAGAACCCATCTTCCAAACCCGTCATGTTCCAGCAGATCCGGATAGAAGATATTCCCCAGATCAAACACTGGCCCATGGACGGCGGTGCCTTTGTCACGCTCCCACAAGTGTATTCAGAAGACATTGACAAACCCGGCATCATGAACGCGAATCTCGGCATGTACCGGATTCAACTTTCCGGCAATGATTATGTGATGAACGAAGAGATCGGTCTGCACTATCAATTACACCGGGGCATTGGCGTACACCAGGGTAAGGCTAACGCGAAAGGACAACCGCTAAAAGTAAGCATATTCACGGGTGGCCCGCCCGCCCATTCCGTTTCAGCTGTAATGCCGCTTCCCGAAGGCATCAG
>JANMHK010000331.1:0-2234 GCA_031375135.1 Sphingobacteriales bacterium
GACAAACTACAGTCGAGGATATGAATGTCTAGCCCTACTTTTGCAAATACTTTTGTTGTACGCTGCTTGAGCATTATTTTTTTAATAAATCCGCTTTTCTCTTTGTTGAAACACTTAATTGTCTGAAATAAAATATGTTTGACTTGTCTTCCGCATCTGCAGCATAATCGTCTTTGCGTTGCTGTATTTCTTGTGGGCTAAATAGGTTTTTGTAACATGAAAAAGCTTCAAACGCGATTGTTTCATCTTCATCACTAAAATGGACTTCTACAGTCAAATACCTTTTATCCACCTCTCCTGTTCCTTGAAGCTTGTCTATTTTGGTTTCTTCTTTGGGCCAGCCGGCATAATATAATGGATAACGCTCCACCCAACCGTTGTACAAAATTATCTCGGTAGTAATGCTGCTCACTATTCGGTGTTCAGGGTGTCCACTATCTCCATCTGGCCCGAAAGCTATTATAGCATCAGGGTTGATTTCTTTAATTTTTTGTTGAAGAACTGATTTCAACTTTTTTGTTTTAATAAAATATTCTGTTGGCTTTTTTTTAGGATCATATATCAATCTACCCATGCCAAGAAATATAGGTTGAACATTAAGTTTATTGCAGGAACATTTTGCATCAGATATTTTTAGATGGTTGATAGAATCTCCATCAGGCGTTATATCAAGTTTTAATGTATCGATGTCATCAACAACATATATTATAAACACTTTAGCTTGCTTAGAATATTTTGAAAGGACTTGTCCTACGGATGACTCATCATCCGTATGTGCAAAAATTGCTAAAATTGTTTTTCCTTTCCCCTGTCCATAGAAATTAGCAACAAGAATAATAATGCTAATGAAAAGTAAAGTCAATAATTTCATAGTTCTTTTCTTTCGTTATTCTGTCTTTCATTTTTGCTGCATTGTCTTTCTGTCAGTGTGTCGGAGTGGGAAGGGAGCTGATGTTATTGCCAGGTTTTCGGTCTGTCATCCAAGTTTCACAATCTGATTTAGTAACTCAACATTGAAATTGATAGATTCCCAACCCCACCCCAGGTAGCGAATAGGACTTAGTTGTTACCCTTACCTGGGTTCTTCAACAATCTCTTTCACCCTGAAGATCGCCTTTCCAATGCTTTGAAATTCGCCTTGTTTGTCGTAGGCCGAGAAAAAGCAGGAATACAAATCGTTTCCCTCGCTGTTGAGTTGATGAGGAACCCTGATTGTACGCCACCAAGGGTTAGATCCGGCCGGGAGCCCCTTATCCATGTCAATTATCTGGGCGTTTTTTACAGGCCACGTCAAACCGTCCGTGGAAAAACTGAAGCCAAGCTGGGAGTTACTGCCGATTGTTACTTCAGGCTGCAGGAAATCGAAGATTACCGTCCAGTATTCCTTGCCGGTAACAGGCCCCTTAATCTTGGTGATTAAAGGATTCTCCACAAAACCCGTCGGTTCCATAAACGGCTCAGGGGCGTGCTCCGGCATGTAAATAAACGGCCCTTCAGGCCCTTTTGCCTTTACGATCAATACCCACCAATTTCCAGATTTGGCGTTGAAAGGCTTGGGTCCACCACCCAGGAACGCATACCATTTCCCGTCCGCTGCCTGGAATGGCGGACTGATGCTGGATGCCGCGGCATCGGTGGGATGGGCGATGCCACTGGGTGCAACAATCTCGCCGGGGTAGTTGAACTCACCGTTGATCCCGGCCAGTCCTTTCGTTTTGGCCCCTGCCCTGCGCAGCAGCGTCGGAGTACCCCAGCTGCGTCTGCGGTCATAGGCCATGAAATTGAAATAAACGAACCAGCGATTCGCCTTTTCATCGAAAAAGAAGAAGGGACTGCCCGTCAACTCCCACATTCCCGTCACGGGATTCGTGCCCGGACCGAACAGTATCTTGTGTCTTTTCCAGCTGTTTCCGTCTTCGGATATCCAGTGTTCGGTCCGCATATCTGCCCAACGAGTGTCGCCGAATGTTTCCATGGTAGTGGAGACCATGTGATAAGCAGTCTTTCCGTTGATTTTAACTTTAACGGTGGTGCCTGCCTCAAAACCAGCCGGTATATCCTTTGTATCAGGATGCTGAGAGCCAATGACAGGAACCGGCTCGGTCTTCACCAGTTCCAGAAACAACCTAGTTGTTGTGTTTTCGGTTGCAGGCTGAATATCAATAGTACTCCTATATTGTGCCAACAGGTTCTGGCAAAAAATAAGGGAGAGTAAAAGAACAAGCGTACGATTC
>JANMHK010000343.1:0-4927 GCA_031375135.1 Sphingobacteriales bacterium
ATCGGAGATATCGCTTTTGTAAAACCGGATAATCTGGATCGGGTTGTCCGGCATTATTCTGCAAAGAATTTTTATCCTGGCAGATTTGCTGCGGGATATATGCCGCCCCATCCTTCATTTTACGTGCGCCGTGAGTTTTATCAGGCATATGGCCTCTACAAGCTGGATTATAAGATAGCAGCCGATTATGAGCTTCTGATCCGTTTCCTGTTTACCAGGAAACTGCGCTTTGTATATATCCCGCAGGTGATGGTCTATATGCGAACCGGTGGTGTGAGTAATCAATCCTTTGAAAGCAGGTATATTTTAAACAAAGAGATCATCAAGGCTTGCGCTGAGAATGGTATCCAGACCAATATGTTCAGGCTCTCGCTCAAATATTTCAATAAGATATTCGAATACATCGTGCCACAATTAAATCCTGGCAAAAAATACTCAGGATGAGAATTGGTGTTACTGGAAGTACGGGTTTTGTTGGAAAGAGATATATGCTTACGCCAGTTCCGGGATATGAAAAATATTCCCTGGATCTGCGAAGTACGGCTGCCACAGATTTTGACTTAAGGGATACAACTGCTATTGTTCATCTGGCTGGCAAGGCACACGAGATGAAACCTGTTCCCGACAGCGATTATTTTTCAGTCAATTTTTCTCTTACCAAGTCACTGGCTGATCACGCGAAGTTGTCAGGTGTGCGCCAGTTCATCTATATCAGTTCAACGAAAGTTTACGGCGATGAAGTGCATTCCGTTTTAAATGAACACTCTCCATGCACGCCTACTGATGCTTATGGCAAAAGTAAATATCAGGCCGAGCAATATTTGCTCTCCATTAGTTCTGATGATTTTAAAGTTGCGATCGTTCGTCCTCCTTTAGTATATGGCCCGGAAGTAAAAGGCAATATGATCAAGCTATTGCAATTGGCTGATCGCAAGATCCCCCTCCCTTTGGGCAATACAAATAATGCCCGTTCCATGGTTTTCATTGATAATCTGATTGCACTGATAGACAAACTTATGGTCGAAGCCAAGACCGGCGTTTTTATTGGGGGTGATCCCTCCACCTTAACCACAGACGAACTGGTTCGTACCATTCGGAAGTACCTCGGCAACAGCGCCGGCCTGATCAGTATTCCATTTGCGGTTCGTCCGTTGATTAAAATGATAAGGCCTGCCTTGTATATCAGACTGTTCGGCTCGTTTGTGGTGGATAATTCGGAAACAAATGAAAGGCTTAATTTCGTGCCGCCATTCAGTTCTGACCACGGCATCGGGGTGATGACCAAATGGTATTTGTCGCAAAGAATGTCTTAACCATGCAGGAGCTATTCAATATAGAAAGATTTATAGGTGAACACATCACCCATCGTGAGGAAAGTTTACTCATCCCTGACTATCGGCAGTATGATGCAGAGCTGAGGTCAAAAATTGAAGGGAAATCAGTGCTGGTGATAGGTGCTGCAGGTACCATCGGATCTTCCTTCGTCAAAGCGCTGATTCGTTTTTCACCATCTAAGCTCGTGGTGGTAGATATTAATGAGAATGGATTGACCGAGCTGGTTAGGGATTGTCGTAGTCAAGCCGGCTTGTCACTTCCGGCCGATTTTAAGTCGTATCCCGTAAATTTTGGGGATCCTGTTTTCACAAAGATCTTCCTTAAGGAAGGCCCGTTTCATATTGTCGCAAATTTCGCTGCCCATAAGCATGTTCGTAGTGAGAAGGATATCTTCTCCATTGAAGCGATGATTGATAATAATGTGATCAAGGCAAAGAAATTCCTTGATCTGTTGTTGGATCATCCACCCGAGCATTTTTTCTGCGTATCGACCGACAAAGCCGCGAATCCGGTGAATATCATGGGGGCCAGCAAGAAACTGATGGAGGAGGTGATATTAGCCTATTCTGATAAATTGAAGATCACCACTGCTCGCTTTGCCAATGTGGCTTTTTCTAACGGAAGCTTATTAGCGGGTTTCATTGAGCGGGTCATGAAACAACAGCCCTTGTCCTGCCCGTCGGATGTCAGGCGTTTTTTTGTATCACCCAGGGAGTCAGGAGAGATTTGTTTGGCAGCTTGTGTTTTGGGCCGTTCCGGCGAAATTTTCTTTCCTATACTGGAAGAATCTCAAATGGTAAATTTTGCAGATATCGTTCCGGCCTTTTTAGGTAAGATCGGTTTTGTGCCTGACATATGTAAGACGGAGCATGAGGCGCGACAAAAAGCGTTGAGTTTGGATGGAGACGCTTATCCTGTTTATTTCTTTTCCAGTGAGACATCAGGAGAGAAATTGTACGAGGAGTTTCATACAGATGATGAGGAAGTGGATTTCTCGAGATTCAAGGCGCTTGGGGTCATTCAGAATGCTGAGCGGCGAAACGCTGATGAGCTGGACCAGATCATTCGCGAACTTGAAAAATGTTTTGAAATGGAATCAGATAAGTCTGCGCTGGTTACCCTGTTAAATGCGATGCTGCCAAATTTCAAACATGTAGAAACGGGAATGAACCTGGACCAGAAAATGTAAGCAATAAATTAGTTGATTTGTATCCTATTATAAAGCGTTTTTTTGATTTGGCATTGTCAGCTTTAGTGTTAGTTATTTTGACCCCGCTCATGTTGCCCATCATGATTTTGTTGCGCGTTACCGGTGAAGGGTATGTTTTTTATAAGCAGAAGCGTATCGGGTATGAGAACAAGTATTTTGATATTCTGAAGTTTGCGACCATGCTAAAGAATAGCCCCAATATAGGAACCGGTGAGATTACCCTTCGTAATGATCCCCGCTTGCTGCCTATGGGGAAGTTTTTGAGGAAAACAAAGATCAACGAGCTGCCACAGATCTTCAATGTGATTTTGGGAGACATGAGCATAGTAGGTCCCAGGCCTTTGGTCGACCGCACTTTCAATGCCTATCCCGAGACAATCAGGTTTAAGATCTATGAATCCAGACCAGGTATTACTGGCATTGGTTCTGTGGTATTTCGGGATGAAGAGACCCTCATATCTGCTGCTACGGTTCCGCCCCATGAGTATTATGAGAAATATATAGCACCTTATAAAGGTGCCCTGGAGATCTGGTATAATAAGAATAAGAGCTTTTATGTGGACCTGATGATCATTTTTCTTACGGCTTGGGTGATCATCTTCCCGGCTAGTAAATTGATGTATCGCGTTTTTAATGATTTGCCAAAAAGAAGTTTAATATCATGAGTAAAGTTGCACTAGTTACAGGAATTACGGGCCAGGATGGCGCGTACCTCGCAGAATTGCTGCTGGGTAAAGGTTATATCGTACATGGGATCAAGAGAAGGAGTTCGAGTTTCAATACCGAAAGAATCGATCATCTTTATCAGGATCCACATGAAAAGAATGTGCAGATGCACCTCCATTACGGTGACCTCACGGATTCTACCAACCTGATTCGTATCATCCAGGAAACACAGCCTGATGAGATCTATAACCTGGCGGCCATGAGCCATGTAAAAGTGAGTTTTGATACGCCTGAGTATACAGCTAATGCCGATGGCATAGGAACGCTGAGGATTCTCGAAGCAGTCCGACTGCTAGGTATGGGTAAGAAGACAAAAGTTTATCAGGCCTCTACTTCCGAACTCTATGGCCTGGTTCAGGCAGTTCCCCAATCAGAGACGACACCTTTTTATCCTCGCTCCCCATATGCCGTAGCTAAACTCTACGCCTACTGGATCACCATAAATTATCGGGAGGCATATGGTATGTATGCGGTGAACGGTATCCTCTTTAACCACGAATCACCCCTGCGCGGCGAAACTTTTGTAACGCGCAAGATCACCAGGGGCGTTGCCAAGATCGCACTGGGCATGCAGGATAAAATTTTCCTCGGTAACCTGGACGCTCGCCGCGACTGGGGACATGCAAAAGATTATGTAGAAGGTATGTGGCGTATTCTGCAGCAGGAAGTGCCGGAAGATTTTGTGCTGGCCACCGGCGTCACCACTACCGTAAGGGATTTTATTCGTATGGCCTTTAGTGAAGTGGGCATAGAACTGGAATTCTCTGGGAAAGATGCTACAGAAAAAGCCGTTGTGGTATCCTGCTCAAACCCTGATTACCAGGTTGAAATAGGAAAAGAAGTTGTGAGTGTGGATCCAAAATATTTCAGGCCCACGGAAGTTGATCTCTTGATCGGCGACCCTACCAAGGCGCATACAAAACTTGGCTGGAAACCTAAGTACGATCTTCCCATGTTGGTTAGCGAAATGGTGCAGTCAGACGTTGACCTGTTCAGAAGGGAGAAGCTTTTGAAGGAATCAGGTTTCGAAATAAAGAATCAGTACGAGTAAACGATCATGGAGTTATCATCTAAAATATACATCGCCGGGCACCGCGGTATGGTTGGTTCAGCGATTTTGCGCAGGCTGCAAAAAGCAGGCTATGCAAACTTCTTGCTGAAATCTTCCTCAGAACTGGATCTTCGGAACCAGCAACAGGTGAACGATTTTTTCGAAGCCGAAAAGCCGGAATATGTATTTCTTGCTGCTGCTAAAGTGGGCGGCATCATGGCCAATAATATCTACCGTGCTGATTTCATTTATGAAAACATGATGATCCAGAATAATGTGATTCATGCGGCATATGTAAATGAGGTGAAGAAACTTTTGTTCTTGGGCTCATCTTGCATTTATCCCAAGATGGCTCCCCAACCCTTAAAAGAGGAGTACCTGCTTACAGGATTGCTGGAACCGACCAATGAGCCTTATGCCATCGCAAAAATTGCCGGAATAAAAATGTGCGATGCATACCGCGCACAATTTGGTTGTCATTTTATTTCCGTAATGCCCACTAATCTTTATGGACCCAACGATAATTATGATCTGCAGGGTTCGCACGTTTTGCCCGCACTGATTCGCAAGTTCCACGAGGCGAAGATCAATAACATACCGTCAGT
>JANMHK010000400.1:0-10998 GCA_031375135.1 Sphingobacteriales bacterium
GTACTGTTACTTATACGGTCACTTCGAATATTGGTAAGTGCCAATCATCAGATAAAATCGTAGTGAGTACCGTTCCCTATCCTGTAGCGCAAGCGAGCATTGACACATCCATTTGTTTCGGCGATAAGGCCCAGTTGTCAGCGTCGGGAGGCACTACTTATCGATGGTCGCCTTCGGAAGGACTAAGTAATAATACCATTTCAAATCCAATAGCAAGCCCAACCCGATCGATACGATACCTGGTTTCTGTTTTTGACAATAAAGGTTGTCCAAAACCGGGGATAGACTCTGTAGTTGTAAGGGTAGTTCCGCAGGTTCCAGCCTTTGCCGGCAATGATACCTCGATTGTACTGAACCAGCCCCTCCAGCTATCGGCTACGGGTGGTGCCCGTTATCTTTGGACGCCATCAACCGGTCTGAGCAATCCAAATACCAGTTCGCCTGTCGCAAACCCCGGAGCCAGTATCAGCTATGCCGTTAAAGTAAGTACTCCGGAAGGCTGTTTTGCCATTGACACCATTAATGTAAAAGTATTCAACACCAATCCTGATCTATTTGTGCCTACTGCTTTTACGCCTAACAATGATAGAAAGAACGACTTACTGATTCCAATACCAGTAGGTATTACTAAACTGGAATATTTCAAAGTATATAATCGTTACGGCGAACTGGTGTTCAATACTACGGAGATTGGCCGTGGTTGGGATGGAAGAATCAAGGGTAAAGACCAGAACTCAAGTACTTATGTATGGTACGTTCAAGGTATTGATTATACAGGAAAGACGATATTTAAGAAAGGAACTTCAACCTTAATCCGCTAGCATGAACAGGAAAATTTTTATTACTGGAGCCAGTTCTGGTTTCGGTAAAGCAATAGCAACCATTTTCGCAAAGAACGGCGATGATTGCATTATTACTGGTAGAAGGGAAGATCGTCTTGAGGAACTCTGTAAAGAACTGGAAAGCAAATACAATGTTGCGGTCTATTCACTTTGTTTTGATGTACAGGACAAAGAAGCTGTGCAAGCTGCCATTAATGGATTACCTGAGGAATGGAAAGATATTGATGTGCTGGTGAATAATGCTGGCCTTGCATTGGGGCGGGACTATTTTGAAGAAGCAAACCTGGACGACTGGGAGACCATGCTGGATACCAACGTGAAAGGATTACTTTATGTAAGCAAAGCCATTGCCACTGGAATGGCTGCCCGAAAAAAAGGACATATTATCAATATCGGATCAACTGCAGCGAAAGAGGTTTATGAAAAAGGGAACGTTTACTGCGCCAGTAAAGCCGCTGTGGATGCCATCTCACAGTCGATGCGAATAGATATGCTTCGTCACGGAATAAAAGTCACTGCCGTACATCCAGGCGCTGCAGAAACAGAATTCTCCCTGGTCAGGTTCAAAGGCGATGCCGACACCGCAAAATCCGTGTACCAGGGATTTGAACCGCTGCATGCCGACAATGTAGCTGAGGTGGTCTATTACTGCACTACCCTGCCTGAAAATATATGCATCAATGATCTTGTTTTGACGTGTACAGCGCAGGCTAATTCATTTTATTTTCATAGAAAATAAAATGAATTGGCTCATTGACTAATTGACTTATTGGCTAATTGGCTAATTGGCTAATTTTCATTCACGACATTCTCACATTAATTTCCCACATTCAATACATTCAATACATTAGTCACATTAATTTCATTAGCGCAATAAATGCGCTAGCGCATTTATTGCGCTAATGAAATCCTCACCTGCACGCCCGCCCTCGTGTTCACTTGTGGTGCGGAATTAGAAATATATGGCGTTATTCTACGCTGATCGAAGTAAAATTGCAGGCTGATCCGGTTGCTTAACACATAATCGATCGTAGGTCGGATTGAAATCACTTTTTGACCGCCAGTTGCAAATGCATTGGTCTGATCAAGCCTGGAGTTTGAATTGATATCATCCCTGATACTAAAGTCAATTGCGAAGGTTACGTCACTTTCGGTTTTACCACCGCCTTCTTTCTTCTTGCCAATTCTGATATTAAAGGGAAGCTGCCCCCGTTTCCGGTAACGCATATTGAATGTGAGTTCTGTTGACCGAACTTCAGCCAGCTGGTAATCGATCAGGGAAAGACTCAATTGCCTGCTTTTGCGATATTCAAACCTACCCGAGAATTGTTTTACTGTAGTGAAATCGATTCCGATCAATGGACCAAATTGTTCGCTGATCGAAATATTTGGAACAAGGAAATAAGGAGTGAAATTTCCTGAGATGGTATCGAGGAACGATGGGAATCCAAGGAGCAGGTAATCATCATACAACAGTGCTGAGTTAAAGCTATTCATACTCAGGGTGCTGCTGTATGCGTGGGTAATTGAAAAATTAGTGAACACCTTATCAAGGGGCTTGATCTTGGTAAGACCATTAAAAGTAAGTCTCCAATTG
This sequence comes from Sphingobacteriales bacterium, assembly GCA_031375135.1. GTDB lineage: Bacteria > Bacteroidota > Bacteroidia > Chitinophagales > Chitinophagaceae > Pollutibacter. The sequence continues at coordinate 2,440 of JANMHK010000400.1, forward strand.
GGCTTTGGTAAATAACCGGCAAATGGATTGGCCTTTACATAGTTGCCATTTCCCGATTTCAACAACGTGATTCCATTAGCATCTTTATTGGTGTATGCAGCAATGAAAGAAGGCACGAGAACATCCTGGGCATATCGTCCATACCCTTTATAATATCCGTCCGGATCTTTAACCTGGCTATAGGGGTTTTGCAAGCCCAGCCTTTGGGAAATGATGATTCGGTTGTTCTGGAATTGCTTAAAGGTTTCGCTTATATTATTGGGGTCAAATGACCTGAACATGGTTTGGAAAGAGACATAGCTGACACTGAAACCTCCCGATGCATAAGGGTTCAGGTTGGCAAAGCTTCCGTTACCGGTGGTGTCTTTAAATAATGAGTTATAGGTACGGGAAAAAGTTTTGTCCATGTTCAGATCAATCGTCAGATCCCTGAAGGGCTCAACACTTGCACTGAGGTTGAAACGCTGATCATAAGTTTGACGGTACAGGTTATTAAGAAAAGGATCTTTAGTGATCAACCCTTTGCGGGCCTTACTAAATAGCCAGTTACTATCCGGCTGACCACCAAAAATAAATCCATATCCGGGCTCCATACTTCTTAGGTTCTGTCCAAACAACTGCGTTGAATCCATATAGCCTGGCAGGAATGTACTGGCTCCTTCGTTGTATGTTGCGCCAACTCGTTTTACAGATGTGAGTAGTTGGGCAAACACCCTTCCTGCACCGTGTAATTCAGGATTAGCCCTGGGCTTTCCTTTCTTCGTTGTATCCGAAGGGTCTGGTGGTGGCGATTGACCAGGAGGTTCATTAAGTTTGCGCAACAGCCTTGACTTGTTGTAGAGCTGTAGCATATTGAATTCAAGGGTCGCTCCTTTAGCATTGCTATTTTGTATCGTATTACCCAGGTTGACCGCCAACCTTGAAGCACCGATCCATCCGTATGTAGTACGGTATGTCAGGTTGGCCGTGATCCAATCCAGAATAGGGAACAATGCAGTTGGGAGATTATAGGTAAAATCGACCGACTGGTTATATAAAGTGTTCCTGCCGCCGCTGAATAAATTCTTCCGCAAACTGTCTTTTTCAGGCTTCGTATCTATTCTTCCAAACGGTTCGTCTACCCTGGAATTATTAGTGGCCTTAAAATCGATGTTGAACGAACGCGAAACATCCCAACGCATGTTGTAGATCCTGTCCATGACGAAATACTTGTCGTAGGTCTCAGGGATCTTGAACGGCCCGCCACCAACGTTTCTGGGCCTAATAGCTCCGAACTGCCGCCTGGCATCCCACCTGATTCCGATCAGATTGGGATTGTAGTTCAGGTTAAAGCTTTTTACAAAATCAAGGTATTTACTCTTTGACTTTGACTTCTTGAAAGGTTCATAATACTTCGGTTGACCAATGTAAGTATATCCTATTCCACCCTGTTGTTTCCTGACATCATTCGATTCGATCAGAGGGTTATGCTGGTAAGTTTGTGTGAAGGAATAGCTGAAATCGAAATTAGAAATACTCCATATTTTGGGTTTGCCGGTTGGAAGCTTCCTGATATTGGTAAAGTTGATGGTTCTGAGACTGGTGTAATCCACGGCATCATTCTTAATAGAATCCTGCTTATCCCTGAACACTCTTAATTTATCTTTCAGTAGGATGTCTTTATCGTATGGATCGTACTGGGGAGCACTGATCATTTCAGAATAGTTTGCGAAAAATGGGATCTCGATACCCCATGTTTTGGGAAGCAGTTTTCCGAGCTGTAAATTAGTGGAGAAATCTATCTGCCTGAAATCATCACGGAACCTTTCATTAACTCTTTGTTCAAGGCCACCGAAACCCTGGGTATGGATGTTGGCCGAAACCGATACCGTTCCCAGATCAGCCAATTGCACATTGACTTGTCCTACCGCCGCCCATGCATCTTCTTCTGATATACCAGAGAGTCTCAATTCATTGATCCAAACTTCTGTACAGAGGGGTCCGCCGGTTCCGTCCGGATCTTTGTTATTCTCGAATCCTGCCAGTATGCCCCTAACCTCACCCAGGTTTGGATTACCCACCAGGGAGTAGACTTTTCCATTAACTACTTTCCGATAGATCGCATTAGGATTGCTACTGGATAAATTCCTTTCAGCTTTCAATTTGACCAGCACATCCATATCAAAATCCACGCTGTTTTCTTCCGGCCAGATAACCGCGGGATCTGAAGTTCCAAACGGGGTAACCTTCAGTGGATATTTTATTTCGTAGAAGTTATTGATGAAGTCATTTCCTATTCGGATAACGGCATTAACCGAACCGTCTTTCAAAGAAGCCTGGCCTTTTAAACTTTCAGCATGAATGAACATGGAAAGCTTTTTATACTGCCTGAGATCCAGGTTAAGTGTTTTAAACACGCCCCTTGAATCTCCTTCCTTCAGGTTACAAAGAACCACGCTCATGGCTTGTTCATTCTGCAAAATATTGATTCCACCATTGCTCAGGGCTTGCACCCTTTCAATTCCCGGCGGCACGCGGTAAGGGATGGGGTCACGCTTATCATTCTCTTCGATATTCACCGCAGACACATTGAAGGTTGTTGAACCAGCAAGGTCAACGGGCTTGTACTGGCCAGCCGTATCGATATCGAAAGTGAATCTGCGCCAGTTATTTCTTACCAATTCCAACTTCGCAAAACGCAGTATGGCGGAGTCCTGGAAATCTGTCATGAACATTCTCATGAAACGGATAGATTTAAAATCCGGGATCTCTCCAACTTTCTTATAGTATTGTGAAATGGGTATACGGAACTGGTACCAGATCTGATTTTCTTTATTGCCATTTGCCAGGCTGACGTTGACGATCTTCCTGTCTACGATAAAGTTCTGACCTACCTGCATCGTTGCAGAAGAGGATGGCTTGATGTCCACTTTATATTGGAAATACTCTTCGCTTTCATTCAGCGTATTGTCACGGTTAAAATCTTCAGAGTCAGGATACAGCGTAAAGGCAGATGCAAACTGACTGTTATTTTCGGCTATGGGAGAATTACCTTGTGGGTTATTGAAGCTTTTATAACGGCCAAGAATACCCGTAGTTTGCTGATCGTATAAAGGATCGCGGTAATACCTGAAATTGTCTGACGAGGGATCTGCATTTGCAGCTGCATAAGCGGGAGTACCAACACCTAGTCGGTTACCGAGATCAGTAAGATATGCTCTTCGAACACGTTGCTCGGCTGTATCGCTTAAACCATCAAAGCCCACGTCCTGATAGGGCCTGTCGGCAGGTTCGTTGCTGAAAGCCTGTGTAACCTGTATAGGATTGAGCGGTGATCTGCCCCAGGTAGATGTAGTGGATGCAGACGGTATGGTTGGCGTAGGCAAACCATTCTCATAAAACCGCCTTGAGTCTTTCAACACATCTTCTGACACGTTTCCCAGGTTGAAATAAAGTGAACCACCACTTGGGTTAGTTCCTTTGATAAACGGATCAAGTACCCAGAATTCCATAAACTCGATATTGGCGGTTTCGAAATCAGTTTGGTCGATGCCGCGCATGATACCACCCCATCTCTTATTCGGATTCAACAGCTTTCCGGATGCATCGATATTGGTTGCATCATAGTTATAAGGTCCTTTCTCCTTGGGGTAAAATGCAAGGTCAAAGGTGACGAGTTGATTTTGGCCAAAATCAGGGGTCCGCTGTGGGAAGATCTCCTGCTGGGAGACAGATCTTACGCGGGGATCAGAAAGTTCTTCGAGGTCCTTGATCGGGTTGTTTGGATTTCTTCTTTCCTGCAGAACGGGCTCAATATTATACCAGGCAAATTTTGCCCGGTTCTTACCGTAATCGAGGTTATCGAAAAGATCTGCTTCCGGAAACAGCAAAACGCCATTCTTATCCGTAGCGCCTTTTGGAGTAGATGCCAGGTTCCAGCCAATCAAAGGGAAACGCAAGTCGATACTGGCCTTGGTGCCTTCAAAATCGTCAATATAGATAAGCCCTTCGCCGCCTTTGCCGATCTGTGGAGCGTGACCTGGTTTAAGTTGTGCTGCTTCAGCAAATGCAGTAATGCTTGAGTTACCGGAAGGTTTATAATTCGGGAGCTTGCCCAGCCATTTTGTTAGTCGTGGAAGTTCACTCTGATAGTTGACATCAACGCCCATCATCACGTTCCGGATGGGGTCCATGCCGTATTCCATTTTAGTGAAGAAAGGACGTTCACTAAGTCTTACCATGGTACCACCTACGGATAGCTTCTTATTGATCAGGTAATCCCACCGGAGTCCAAGATAAGTTCGTTGTTGTACACCGAAGGTGGCATTATTCTCATAATCGATCTTGATGGGCACACCCGAATTCTTAATCGCCTCGTTGATGATCCTGACATTTCCGGAGACATAATCTATGGTATAATCCACGTTTTCTGTCAGGATCTGACCGCCGGCAGTCACCTGCACCGAACCCTGGGGAACGTTGAATGCATTAAGTGCCACATCCCCGGTGCCACCGCCTCCGCTTGACCTGGCGGTTCCTTTAAATATATATCTGTTCAGATTCGCATAAGTCTGGGCAATGGCTTTAATGGTATCGTAAAGTGGGTAATAGAGATACTTTTTTCGTAGCGAAGGGTCTGTCTGGAATGCGTATTCAAGATCTTTACCGAAAGGTTCAAGTAATGGGAAGATGATCCTGCTTTGCGACGATATCACCGTATACCCTTCCACATAGTCAAATACACCGTCGGGCTGGGGATCATTTTGATTATTCAATCGATCCAGGTTAACCAGGGTAAGAATGGGAACACCAGCCTGATCTCCTTCTGGAAGATATCTTTTCTCTCCACCACCGGGTTCTTCATACAAGACGTTGAACTGAAAGTCTGAGCGCTCGAGTTGGCCGTACCCAACAGGGTAAATATTTTTCATCATCAGGCCCCAGATCGGAAGTCTTGTTCTGGGAGATGTTGCTTTCAAAAGTTTTAAAAACAATATTTTTTGAACCCCGGAGGTTGAGTCTACTGGTACGTCCTGCGAAAATTCACCCACCTGGAAAACCTTTCCGTTCACTGTGTACTGGAATGCAACCGCAAGTACTTCGTCCGGTTGCAAGGTGATATTCAGCGAAATAAAACCCAACTGGCGGTGAAAAGTATATTGGGTAGAATCGAGTTTTCTGGCAAAGGTTTTTTCAAAGTCCTGGACAGGTTGTAGGCCAAGACCGGTCAGTTTATTTACAACGAAAGCAGGGTTTCTGCTGTTTTGGTCCGAAACGATCTTTGAATAGAGGTCATTTGCGCCATTGTTTGGAAACGTTCCGCCACGGGGGTTAATGATCGGTGGCTGGCGGTAAGGCTCGGTCTCACCAATATCCATAAGGCCCACAATATCGCGGGTTTCGGTGGTTGTGCCGGTTCTGTTAGTTACCCATACTTCCATCCGCATGATTTGAACCTGCGAATTGATAATGGGCAGATTCTTCATCGCAGTATTATAATTCTTCCGGAAGTATTGGGCTACCAGGAAGTGCCTGTTCTCTTCGTATGCGTCTGCCTTCAGGGCAAATTGCTGATTATTGTTTCCGCCTTGCAAGGAAAGGGATTGCCTTTGGGAACGTTGACTGGCAAAAATGGTGGACACCCAAAACTTGCCAAACTGCATCTGGGTCTTCACGCCAAACAATTGCTGGGCACCGGGTATCAGGGTTCCTTTGGTAGCGAACGAGGTATTACCCACTTCAATCTTTTTGAAGATCTCATCCTGGGTTCCGGTATAGTCCAGTTTAAGCTGGTTCTCGAAATCAAAATTGGAGAGTGTGTTGTAGCTGATGGGCATTTTCAACTTATCACCAATGTTGCCCATCACATTAATATTGGCGTTCATGTCAAAATCGAAACCCCCATTCTTTCTGGCCCTTTCGGGTAGGGTTGGATTCTTTATATTCTGGCCCTGGTAACCAGCAAGAAGATTGACCTCTCCCTGGGGTTTGATATCAATCTTTCCCTTTCCGAACAACCTGTTGAACAGACCCTCGTGGGCATCCAGTTTAGGTTTCTCCAGCCTTCTGTTTAGCAGTGAGGTGGTATTTGCGCGGTCCTTGAAATATGATCTTTCAGACTGCCCCGCCTGTAAACGGTAATATTCCTCGAAGCTGAGGCGCCCTGGTTTACGGTAGTAAGCGTTTCCTATTTTTTCGTAAATGATGTATGAATTGGTAGCAGGGTCATATACCAGGGAGTCTTTGATATTGGCGGGATCGCCGAGGTCGAAGCTGTTCTTCTGGGGATAGAGCATGCGGTCACCCCTGCGGTCTGTGATGGGGAAACGCAAGGAGTCATTGCCAGTCACCACGGTATCCGCTGGGGTTAATTTTAGGGTACTGTCTTTGACAACCCTACCCGTGTCGATACGGGCGCGCCTGCTGGTATCCGGCGTTTGGGCAAAACTATTTGACCCAATAAACGAACCGCTTATCAGCAAAACTAGAAACAATAAAAAAGGTAATAACCTTTTCGGCAATGTGGACGATGTTGGTAGGGTAGAAGTCTAAATCAAATAGATTGTAAGGCTTTTTTAATCAGTTGTTCAAGGTTATAGTTTTCGTTGCCGCTAAGTACTTTTTTGATAGCCGTTTCTGCTTGCTGCCTTGATATACCGAGGGCCTGCAAAGCAATTAACGCATCTTGATCTAAAGTATTGTGTATGAACGTAGAACCGGGGGTTGACAAGTCATTTTTTCCCAATTTATCCTTCAATTCAAGCACGATCCTTTCAGCTGTTTTCTTCCCGATGCCTTTGATGCCTTCCAGCACCCTGGTTTCACCCTGGACGATGGCCCTGGTGATATCATCTGGCTTTAGGGAAGACAACATGATCCGGGCTGTTGCTGCACCAACTCCACTAATGCTGATCAGCTTCACAAACATAGCCTTTTCGGCTAAGTCTGAAAAACCATACAGGGTATGAGCGTCTTCCTTTATCTGAAGATAGGTGTATAAAGTTCCTTTTTCCTGCTTCTCGATGCTGGAATAGGTGGTCAAAGTAATATTGACTTCATACCCTACCCCATTGACATCAACATATACTACAGCGGGCGACTTATAAGAAAATTTACCACTCAGGTATGCAATCATTGTGCCGTTTTCAGGGTTAAAAATAGCGGTTAATCTCCATTAAATCAGTGCTTAGGGGTTGTTGACCGACTATCTATTTCAAAGTTATTAGCTTTACGGCCGAAACAACAAACATGAGAACAAAAATTACTGCAGCTATAACAGCAATAGGTGCCTATGTTCCTGAGGACCGCCTGACCAATGCGGAGTTGGAAAAAATGGTTGACACCAACGATGAGTGGATCCAAAGCAGAACAGGGATCAAAGAAAGAAGGATCTTGAAAGGTGAAGGCCTTGCTACTTCAGACATGGTGGTTCCTGCAGTTAAACAGCTTTGTGACAAAAGAGGTATTAGTCCGGAAGACATAGATTGTTTGATTGTAGCAACGGTAACGCCAGACATGATGTTTCCATCTACGGCTAACCTGGCTTGCCATAAGTTGGGCGCGAAACACGCCTTTGGTTTCGATTTGCTGGCTGCCTGTTCCGGATTCTTATATGCCCTCACCACAGGTGCTGCACTGATCGAAAGTGGCCGGTATCGCCGGGTTGTGGTTTGCGGGGCGGATAAAATGAGTTCAATTATCGACTATACCGACAGAACCACCTGCATATTGTTTGGCGACGGTGCAGGTGCTGTTTTGTTGGAACCCAATATTGAAGGCTTCGGAGTGCTGGACAGTATTCTAAGGAGCGACGGTAGCGGTGGCAAATACCTGAACATGAAAGCAGGCGGATCTTTACGTCCTGCGTCCATTGAAACAGTGACCAATAAGGAACATTTTGCTTACCAGGAGGGCCAGGCGGTTTTCAAATTCGCCGTGGTGGGGATGGCCGATGTGTCTTACGAACTGATGCAAAGAAACAATCTCACGGCTGATGATATTGCCTGGCTGGTACCACATCAGGCGAATAAGCGAATCATAGACGCCACGGCTCGGCGCATGGGTCTGGATGATAGCAAGGTGATGCTGAACATCGAGAAATACGGCAATACCACAGCTGCTACCATCCCCCTATGCTTATGGGACTACCGCAAAGAAATCAACAAGGGCGATAACCTGGTGCTTGCTGCTTTTGGCGGCGGCTTTACCTGGGGGGCGACGTTGGTGAAATGGGCGATGTAGTCTTGGAATGTGATGTAGTCTTGGAATGTGATGAATGTAGGAAATGTACCAAATGTGATGAATGAATGTGGGAATGCTTCCTATTGCGCTTTTCCTTTTCTGCTCCATACAATAAAATCGGTAGGCGGAATTTTTGTTTGACCCAGTGCATGCATCATCGTTACCAACTGGCCCCGGTGATAGGTGCCATGGTTGAACACGTGCATGAGCACCTCATTCAGTGGTTGCCTAAAAATTTCCTTGTGCGAATTTTTGTATTCAAATACATGAATTAGTTTCAACTCGGACGCTGAAGTCAGAAAATCTGACCAGAGCAGAGACTGGCTGATCAAGCCGTTC
>JANMHK010000431.1:0-8880 GCA_031375135.1 Sphingobacteriales bacterium
CGCAAATTTGCAGGGCCTATGGAACAACGAGTTTAAGCCGGCCTGGTATTCGCAGTACACCACCAATATCAATGTGGAAATGAATTACTGGCCAGCTGAACAAACCAATATTTCATCCTGCCATATGCCCATGTTGGATTGGATAGAGAATCTTGCGAGGGTTTCCAAGTCGTCACAAGATTCCCTCCTTAATGTACCCAAAGGATGGGTGGCTTACAGCACCAATAATGCGTTGGGCGGACCAAGCCGGTGGCGCTTGCACAGACCGGGCAGTGCCTGGCTGAGCAGGCATTTCTGGGAACATTTTCAATTCACGAACGATACTGTTTTCTTACGCGAGAGGGCATATCCCATGCTGAAGGAACTGGTGGAATACTGGCAGGGTCATCTTGTTGAAAATGCGAACGGAAAACTGATCTCGCCTGACGGATGGTCTCCGGAACATGGGCCCGGCAAGGATGAGCTCGATAAGAAACCCTATCCAGGGGCATCCTATGATCAGCAGATCGTGTTCGACCTTTTATCAAATTATATCGAGGCTGCAAAGACCCTGAAGGTTGATAAAATCTTCATGGAGAATGCCGAAAAGACCCGTTCAAAAATGCTCGCCCCACAGATCGGGAAATGGGGGCAGCTCCAGGAGTGGATGGAAGACGTGGACGACTCAACAGATCATCATCGACACAACTCGCACATGTTTGCTGTTCATCCGGGCAGACAAGTCACTCCGTTTACAACGCCCCAGCTCGCGAAGGCTGCCATTCGTTCACTTGACTCCAGAGGTCCGGAGAGCACGGGATGGAGTTCTGCCTGGAAGATCAATATCTGGGCAAGATTGTTCCAAACTGAGAAAGCATACCACCAATTCAAGTCGCTGTTCAGAGTGGCAAAAAAAGATGGCGGCGTTGAGGTGGTGGCGGACGGAGGTTTGTACAAAAATCTTTTTAGTGCATACCCACCCTTTCAAATGGATGCCAACTTCGGCTATACGTCGGGGGTAGCGGAGATGCTTCTTCAGAGCCATGCCGGCAGCATTCATCTTTTGCCATCTCTTCCGAAGCTGTGGTCATCCGGGACGGTGACCGGCCTGAAGGCCAGAGGCAATGTTGAGCTGAGTATAGTATGGCAGGGAAATCGTTTGCAATCGGCAACAGTATCGCCTGCATCCTCCGGAACTTATTCCATTCGCTACGGGGCCCTTGTTAAGGCCTTCGCGCTAAAAGGTGGCAGGCACTATCAGTTGGATGCCAGCCTTAACCTGGTTAAATCAACAGACCAGTGAACACCAGTTTAAACCCAACTTATGTTTAAGAAGGTAATGTGAGAAATGAATATGATCCATGTGGTCAACCGGGACGCCACGATCTGGTAGCTAACGGTTTCGTTTTTCCAGTATTTCAACCGCGTCATCATAGGCCTTAGCCAAGGCAGGATCGAATTCGGCTAATTTCTTCCATTTGTCATCTCCGTAAACCCCGGCCGTCGAATAGTCGAATGGTTTGAATCCAATTTTTTTCACCAGGGATTTGTTTTGGATCCTGAAGTCTGCCTGACCTGGATCGGCAAACTGCGGATCGCCGATAACCGACTTGGTGTCTCTGCCCAAAGCCTGCCATTCCCTGAACGAAAGTTTATCAAATCGGATGTCTTTGGTTCGGGTGTCCCAGTAGCAGTTATTTTCTGAATTGATCCTTACTTTACTCCACTGGCTGGTGAGTAAACTTCCCGAGTTGAACCAAACGATGTTGTTGGTAAAATTGAACGACAAATGTTCTTCCACTCTTGTGGCTTGTAACTGGCCTTTTATGTTGGCTGCAAAAATGTTATTGCGTATCGTGTTTTCTTTACCGTAGTGTTGGTGAAAGCCTGAATTCTTGCAGCCATACACCAGATTGTTTTCCATTAAAATGCCAGTTGATCCTTCGTCGGTATACAAACCCCAACCGCCGTAATCAAACGAGTACACATTGTGGATCACGTTGTTGCTTACTGAGGTTCCTTCAGATTTACCAAGACAGTACACACCACCCATGTCGCACAGCTCGCCCCAGCCCAAGTGGTGTATATGGTTGAACTCAATCATATTTCGTTTGCTCGGGCTATGAGAATAGCCCCATACCCAGCCTACAGAAACACCGGAATATCGGAAGTTGGCGATCTCGTTATGGGTAACGCGATTGTCACTGGCCTGGAAGATGGTAACGCCAACAGCGCAGGGGAAAACATAACCACCCGAACGGATAATGTTGTTGTCCACTTTAATGCGTTTAGTTAGTTGGTTTTCATTTTCTGGTATTGGTATATCACCGATTTTAACGCCGCCCGCACCCAGGTCGTTCAAGTAGCATTGCTGAACTGTACAGTCGGAGCAGGCTTTCCGAAACCAAATAGCACTTGTTCCTGTTTGTGAAACCTCGCAGTTTAAAAAACTGATGTTATTAGCGAAATCCGCCATGATGGTCGCTTCTACCGGGGCTGCTGCCTGGAGGGGTTCGTTTCCCCGGATCGGCATACGGTACCCGGACACCCGGAAACGGAGGTTTTCAAAACGGATATGCGCTACGTTTTTTTGAGTTTGTTCATTTCCCTGCAGCGTGATGAACCTTTCGGTCACTGGTGCATAAATGTCCATCTCGTTTGGATTTTCTCCAGCTTTAGGGATATAATACAGATCCCCGTTGCGTTCAAGATACCATTCATTCACAGTGTCGATGGCCGCCTTGTAGTTCTCGATCGTATAACGAGTTTGCCTATCCATTTGGTTCCAGGGTTGCATGGGTTTGCCGGCGATAACAATACTTGAACTATCGGAGGTGAAATCGGAAATTCGTTTTCGTGTATTATCCCATTTATGGTAAAAAGTCAGTACTGCATCTTCTAAGTCAGTTTTTGAGAATTTGGATAAAACGGAATTAGCATCGGGATAAATTTTCAGTTTCTGCACAGCCATGCCCTGTGTTGGTTCTTTCCCTTTGGAGATAATCGTTTCATCCACTTCCTTCAGAAAATAAAAGCCCTGGTTTGGTGATTTGGCACGTGTTGCGCGCTTGTAGTTCACATAAAGTTGTTCAAAATAGAAACCATATTGGATGACCTCCGGAACCTTCGCTTTCCATATTTTATCATTGATTCTTTCCCAGTTTTTGATGGGGATTCCGCCAATGAAAACCGGGGCTGCTCCTGCTTCTGCCATGAAAATGACAGGGAAGTTTTCCGTTCCCGAGTCTTGGTCGGTCAAGAGCAGCGGTTCGGACATAAAATACACGCCATTGGAAATGATGACCCGGACCTCCTCATTAAGTTTGCCGGAGGTCCGCAGCTGGCGGATCAGATCACGCGCGCCCTTTAAACTTACGAGCGGTGCGTTTTTCGTTCCCGGATTTTGGTCGCTGCCCGTTGGTGCAACAAAAATATCAAGCCCGAAAAGATTTATATTGAACAGGATGGCCAGTGTAAGTATAAAAATTCGTCGCAGCTGCATGTTGTAGTTTATTAAAACTTGTCCCGTCAGTAGAACGATTATAAGGTAAGGAGAAATCCTTATCTGGTCACGGAATCACAGGGCTACAGAAATTTTTTCTTTGGGGCTTCCTCTGCAACCAGGACATTTTTTTCATATTCTTCTGTTTGTAGAGCTGGAAATGCCAATTCCCTTGCTGATAGATATAGCCCAGGTAAAATGAAATGATGATGAAGGCCGATCTGAACAGTCTTTGGTTGTAGATTTATAAGTGTAACAACGATTTACCGATCGCATCCCGCAATTCTGCCTTCACCTTTGTTTGTTCTGCAAAATCATTCCATCTGCTTACAACAGCATTAACCTGGTTAATGATTGTTTCTGCTTTTTTGATGTTCATATTTTTGGCAACCCCTACTAAATCATCACGGGTAATATTTTGCCGCTTACCATGTATACTTAAAGAGTGCTGGCTTACCCATGTGCTACCCGGACGGTAAGAATGACAAACATCAAAAGCCGGCGCCAGTTTCCATTGGCCCGTTTTGTCCATGATAAACGAAAAATTTTTGGCGTGGTCATCGCAATTCCTTGCCATTACATTAAATACCATTCTTCTGTATAACTGTTCGGCATCTGTATATGGCAATAACATAATACGCATGGTTTCAAATAATTGTTCATAGCTGTAAGCTGTCACCTCGTTAAAATCATAATGAGCAATGGCACAAAAACTCTGTACATGCAGTTTGCCTTTACCATGTTCCCTGTCGAAACGCCGGGTCATAAAATGAGCCCTGTTGTTTTCTTCCAACAACCTACATTCTGTCATTACTATTTCGGCCTCTTTGGCCATCAGGTGATACGCCATTTCAACCCGACCATAACCGGATGAAGTACCTAATTGCTGGTCGGCAACCCCGTCAAACTTTAGCAGCCAATGGGTGAACCCTGGTGGTGCATCAGCCTGACCAGAACGTATTTCTTTTGTATCAGGGTTAAATGCAATCACAGCTTTAGCCCTGGCACCCCCGGCGGAGGAACCAATCTTTAAAATATCACTCAATGCTTTTGCTTCATCGTCGGAAAGATTGGTATTAAAATCCTGTCTTCCGGAGAGTATTTCCTGCGCAATATGTATCAAACTGTCTAACTCAATTTTGGTAGCAGCATTATTTGTTTTAGGAACAACAGGTTCAAACTCTAATGCTCCCATACCTCTTTTGCCAATAAAGCAGAGGAGTTCTACGGGGTTCATACTATCGGCAGGACGGCCATTTCTTGAAAGCCATGCATTGATCAGGCTGTTACCGTATTTGTCGGGCAATACATCGGCCAATAAGCCGGGTAGGCCTTTGAATGTAGTTGTGCCCCTTAATTCAGGAAAAGAGAACACTCGTCTTGCAGCATCGGCGATCGACATTTTCAATGGCGATAGATCCCATTTATTAGTAAGAAATGAGGGTTCAAATTCGAATGAAGCCAACTCAGTATCCCCATCCCACACAATGGCTCCAACCCGTTTGTTCCAGATGTTGATGAATGCCGTTGTTATCATTACCAGTCGCTTTTAGGTTTTTCAGTTCCGGCGGCTTTTTTATTGCTCGCCCTCTGCCGCTTTTTCTGGTCAATTTTAGCTAGTTGTAGCGGACTGAGCTGTTGCCTTATTTCAAAACTTTGAAACAAATTCAGCTGTTCTAAAGCCCATAGTATTTGAATAAATGAAAGCATTGTACCACCGCCGCCGTTTTCAACCTGTACGATAGTTGAACGGTTGATGCCCGCCGCCGCCGCCACCTGCTGCTGCGTTTTGTTTTGCTGTAAACGGGTTTGTCGAATGAAGTTTCCCAACACCCCCAAAATTGCCGGGTCACTTATTGCATACCAGTATTTGACGGGTTTTTCCATCTTAAACATAATAATTAGTATATAATGTTGCCATATTCCAACAATACAATTAGTCCAAATAGTTGGTAAATTCCATCACAAATATACTAAATTGATTTTAATGATGGCAATATCCATCATAATCTTAAATATGTTCTATATAAATTATCAGGGCACTGATATTCAGTGAATTAAACTACTTGAAAATTAAGGTATCCACTCTCTGCAGGGAGGTCACAAAAACATGAAATGCCCTTTGGAAGGGCATCTTCGAGGAAAAATGGTGGTCTCGTCAGGAATCGAACCTGAATCCAGGGCTTCGGAGACCCTTATACTATCCATTGTACTACGAGACCATTGTAAAATGGCGAAGCCATTTTACAATGTGATGAATGTGATCAATGTAGCGAATATGAAAATTCGTCAATCCGCTAATTCGCCAATCCGGCAATTCTATTCCCACAGTCCTCTCACATTGGTTGTAAAGATTTTTACGGCAATGGCGAGCAAAATTACGCCAAAAAATTTACGTACAGCTAAAAGGCCGCCGGTTCCCAGCAAACGGGCAATTCTGTCCAGTGAATGCAGTACGAGGTATACAAAAATCAGGTTGGCCAGTATGGCGATCAGCACCAGCCACTGGCTATACACCGCCCTCAGGGAAATAACGGTGGTCAGCGTCCCCGAACCCGCGATGAGCGGAAAGGCAATGGGTACCACACTGCCTGAGGAAGGATTTGTTTCAGACTTGAAGAATTCCACGCCCAACACCATTTCCAACCCCAGGATGAAGATCACGATCGATCCGCCCACGGCAAATGATTTCACATCCACCCCCATGATACTCAAGAATCGCTCCCCCACCAGGAGAAATAAAATCATAAACGCTCCCGAGATGAGCGTCGCCCTCAATTCCCTGATGCCCCCCATTTTCTCTTTCAACGTAATCAACAAGGGGATCGACCCGATGATATCGATCACCGCGAATAGCGTGAATGTAACGGTCAGGAATTCATCAAATGAAAACGCCATGTTGGAATGTGGTGAATGTGATAAATGAGATGAATGTGATTAATGTTGGGGTTCCGCTACTCATCGCATCATCCCCAGCCTTAATTCTCCAAATTTACCACATTGCCCACATTCATTCTCCACATTCACTACATTCCCCACATTCATCACAATCTAATGGCCGCCCCGGCCATTAGATTCATCGGCCTTGTGGTGAATCCACTTATGTCAATGTATTCCTTGTCGAATATATTCTTCAGGTCCAGGAACACCCTGAATTTTTGATTGAATTTATACTCCCCATAAAGGTCAAAGACCTGGTAGGCATCTACTTCAACCGGACTGGCCATAAACCTCGGTTCAAAACGCTTTCCGGCAAAACGGGCATGAAGGCTCATGAAGAACTTTTCAGTCAACTGATACCCGGCAAACAGATTTACGGAATGCTTCGGCCGGCGGAATTGATAGTTATACGTGGTATCGCCATTGGGCAGATAACTGTAACTCGGCGCATCGTACTTATATTTTACGGTATTCACTTCGCCCGTTACATAGGTATAGTTGAACGTAAAGTTCCATTTCCCTTTTCGATACATGCTCTCCAACTCCAGGCCTTTGTCTGTCGCACTATTATTATTGAAATAAGCATAGTCCACGAAGCTGTAATCTATTCCGTCTTTAAGCTTTCTTGCAAATACAACGGCGCGCGACTGCCATGCATTATCCATCGCACTATACTGTACACCTCCTTCATATGATAGTGAACGTTCAGGTTTAAGCTCCGCATATCCGCTGTTCGGATCATACAACTGATAGAGCGTTGGGGTCTTGAACGCTGAGGCTACATTGACAAAAAACTTCCAGTTCTGATATACAAACGAAGGGTTCAAAGTGAAAGTGGCATTGGTTCCGTACATGGAATGCTGATTCAATCTGCCACCCGTTTCCAGGAAGAATCCTTTTCCTGAACTGAAGAAAGCGGATGCGTACGCGCTGTAGATGCTGATCCTTGCTGAGTCGGCCGACAAACTCGTCTTGTAAGGTCCGAAGTTGCTGATGGACAAATAGTCCTGATCCGTTTTCTGCCAGCGGGCATCAGACCCCACGATAAATGACCAATGATCATTGGCCTTTATGCTGGCATAAAGTTCTGCATAATGACTCAGCCCTTTATAAGTGGAACTGCTGAATTTGGAGAATCCACCCCTCGATGCAGAGTCGTCCCGATAATTCCGCTCCGTCGTATTTAAATTGTAATTGGCATGAATATCTGCTTTGCCCAGCTTGTAAGTCAGTCCTGCACCAGCTAAATAATTGGTGTTTTTTACGGTATTGTCTTTGTCGTCCACATATGCATTGGCATCAATATCTGCTTTATACAAATTCATCTGGCCATAGAGTTTCCAGCTTAACTGCTTATTGAATGCTCCATTCACTCCCGCACTCAAGTTGTGTTGGGATAAGCCATCTTTGTCGAAGTCTTTTTTTCCGCTGGTGTCAATGGCTGATGAAAGCCCTGATGACTGGGTGTTCTGGTATTGGAGATGGTAACTCGTACTTCCTTTGGTACCATTGATCCCCGCACCGGCTTTGAATGTTCCAAAAGAGCCTGCGGCCAGGGTTCCGTTAAATTGAAATGGTTTGGAAGATGCTTTTCTGAGGATGAGGTTCACTACACCCGCTACCGCATCTGATCCATATACGGTTGATTGTCCGCCTTTCAAAATCTCGACCCTTTCAATCTGATCAGGGGTGAAGAAGTTGAGGTCGAAGGCTGATGAGATCGATGATACGTCGTATACAGGAACACCGTCTACCAGGATCAACGTATTACCGAGGCCTGCGCCGCGCGTGTATACATCGAGGTTAGTGCCCGGATTATTGTTTGCTCCAATAATCGTCATACCTGCATACTGATTGAGGACCTCGCCTAAACTTTTGCCAATGCTCTTGTCCAATACGGCTCGAGGGATCACGGTCAAAACCTTGCCTGTCTGTTGTTGTTTTTGGGGAAATCGATTGGCGGTTACCACTACTTCGCTTAAGACCGTGGCTGTACTGTCTGATTGTGCTGCTGCTCCGAAACTGCCGATCATTAGGGCAGTAAAGAGAAATACTTGTTTCATTAAAAAAAATTGCAGGGACTGGGAAGCAGAGAAAGAACGCCTGTCCTCTTCCGGCCGGAAAGAAAAAGGCATACCAACTCTGGCTTTTCACCCGAAAGCCCAGGTTAATTAATATGCGAAGGCAGGTCTTCTGGCTTATTTCATTGCACCTTCCCGGGACAATCAGTCCTAGTGGTTTTTTTGCTGCGCAAGAATTAGCTGATTGGCTAATTTGCTCATTAACTCATTCTAATCAGCCAATGAGCTAATTAGCTAATGAGTCAATGGTCATCGGTCCTGCGGAAACATACAGCTACGGGGATAGCGTCGGATTCTAACCGACTTCCCTTTTCATCCCATGTTCAAATGGGAAACCTTCGCAGGGCAAATGTGAAGGGAAAGCACGGAAGTTCAAAA
>JANMHK010000050.1:0-10689 GCA_031375135.1 Sphingobacteriales bacterium
GAAGACTCTCTGTTAATGAGACAAATTAAAAACTTTATTAAACGAATCAGGAAGAATAATCATGAAAACTAAAATATTAACTGTCCTCCTTCTTTTAGTCGCCGGTTTTAGCGCCTGCAAAATACCAGCTATAGTTGGCAAGAAAGAGAATTCAGTAACGCCGGCATCTTATAAGGACTCCAGGGATACTGTTAATGTAGCCACCATGAAATGGCGGGAGTATTTTAATGATCCATTCCTGGTTGCACTTATTGATACCGCTTTATTGCACAATCAGGAATTGAACATTGCCCTGCAGGAGATTGAAATGGATAAGAACGAGATCCAGGCCAGGAAGGGTGAGTATTTGCCTTTTGTCAGTGTAGGCGGCGCAGCAGGCATTGATAAAGACGGAAGGTATACCTGGAATGGACAATCGGAAGAAGATCTGAAAGCAAACCCCGATAAAGCCCCAAAGTATATCGGTGATTTTAGGGTTGGTGCTTTCGCTTCATGGGAATTGGACGTTTGGAAGAAACTTCGCAATGCAAAGAAGTCGGCCGCACTAAAATATTTGTCCACCATCGAAGGCCGGAATTTTATGGTGACGAATATGATCGCGGAGATCTCGAGTTCATATTATGAGTTGTTGGCACTGGATAATTTATCGGGCATCATACAACAGAATATCGAACTGCAGAAGAACGCACTTCGAATCGTAAAGCTGGAGAAAGAAGCGGCGAAGGTTTCACAATTGGCTGTAAATCGATTTGAAGCCCAGTTGCTTCATACGCAGAACCTACAGTATGAGATTCAGCAGAGAATGATCGAAACAGAAAACAGAATTAATTTTCTGGTGGGCCGTTTCCCTCAACAGGTTGCCAGGAATGCAGCTGGCTTCAACGATATCCCGATGGACATGGTACGGGCGGGTATCCCTTCCCAGTTGTTGTTGCAGCGGCCTGATATTCGCCAGGCAGAATTAGCATTGGCCGCATCTAAATTGGATGTACAAGTAGCTCGGGCGAATTTCTATCCTTCATTCAGGCTCACTGCGGGGATTGGTTTAACATCATTTAATCCGGCATATCTTTTTAAGCCCGAATCCATATTATATAATTTAGCTGGCGATGCTGTTGGTCCCATTATCAACAGAAATGCGATCAAAGCAGCATATAGCAATGCAAACCTGAAGCAGATCAGTTCGGCCTATAATTATGAGCGATCCATACTGAACGCGCATATTGAAGTGGTGAATCAATTATCGCAATTAGATAACTATGGCAAGTCTTACGATACGAAGTTCAAGGAAGTGGAGATCCTGACTCAGTCGATCGACATTTCAAACAAGTTGTTTACTTCTGCTCGGGCAGACTATATAGAGGTTTTGCTGACCCAGCGTGAAGCCCTGGATTCAAAAATTGAATTGATAGAAACCAAGTTAAAGCAGTTAACTGCCAAAGTGAATATCTACAGGTCACTTGGTGGCGGATGGAATTGATGGAAGATTTTTTCTAATAAGCCCGGAGGCTGTCTCGTTGTTTTATCGAGGCAGCCTTTTGCCTTTATATGCCATTTGTATTTGCTTTCATTACGATATAAACGATATCTGAGTTTTTCTCAAACGCCTTCGCCGTGGAATAGCTTTTCGGTTTCTATCTCGAATTCTCTGCGGTCAACTTTCCTGAAGGCGGAATTAGTTATTGAAAAATCCCGGAGTTCTTTGTTGCTTTCGATTTCATTTTGGAGCAAATATCGGGTGTCGCCAGAACCAAGGATATATATGATATGTGCATACCTGACTTTGTCAGCCACTTCCTTTACAAATTTCAGGAGATGTTCGTTTTCGCGATGCTGATCTTTTCTCTCCCTGTTAATCGTAGCCCCGAACAAACCCGTTTTGTCGTGCGTTTCGCCCTTAAACCGCTCAAATTCGGAAAATTCGGCGTGAACAACTTCGAAATGGCGGGTACCATGCGGTTCTTCCCAAATGATCATTGCAGTCCGACTGTCAATCCAAATTGAATAAAGCAGGTCGTGAAGGTCTTTTTTCATATTGTATAATTAAGAGTAACAAGGTATCACTACTCAGGGGCATTAAAAATGATACCTGTCATGGCTAATAGCTTGTTCTGACTGGATGATGTTGTATCTGCTAAAGCTGCACGTCCGAAACCTGCCATGATGAGTTTTAATTCACAGGCCTGGTGGAATCAGCTCGCTAAGGCAGAGGCAATTATCGGGATCTCCGAGAGGAATTTTTATCGATCACATTTGAGAAACTTTTTTTAGCCGGAATAAAGAAAGGAACAATAATCCGAACAATTTTTAATATTACCTTTAAATCAAATCTTTGTTATGGATAGCATTAGTAAATCTGACGAGTTAATTAATGTTAACAAGGAACTTGAATTTCAGAAGGCAGAAAAAAAACAAAGGGCCGCGGAATTAGCCATTGCCAAGAAAGAACTGCAGTTTCAAAATGTTGAAAAGGAAAAACGTGCAGAAGAATTAGTAATCGCTAATAAAGAGCTCATCTTTCAAAATGCTGAAAAAGAGAAACGTGCCGCAGAACTAGTAATCGCAAATAAAGAGCTCATCTTTCAAAATGCTGAAAAAGAGAAACGTGCTGCAGAACTAGTAATCGCTAATAAAGAGCTCCTTTTTCAAAATGCTGAAAAAGAGAAACGTGCCGCCGAATTAGCTATTGCTAATAAAGAGCTCCTTTTTCAAAATGCTGAAAAAGAGAAACGTGCCGCGGAATTAGCTATCGCTAATAAAGAGCTCATCTTTCAAAATGAAGAAAAGGAAAAGCGTGCCGCTGAATTAGTGATCGCTAATAAAGAGCTCATCTTTCAAAATGAGGAATAGGAAAAGCGTGCCGCGGAATTAGTGATCATCGGTGATCACACCGATGCCATTCAGCAGCTCGCTAATAAAGAGCTCATCTTTCAAAATGAAGAAAAGGAAAAGCGTGCCGCGGAACTGATCATTGCTAACAAAGAACTCGTTTTTCAAGATGCGGAGAGAGAAAAAAGGGATGCAGAATTAGTGATAGCTAATAAAGAGCTGATATTTCAAAACCAGGAGAAAGAAAAGCGTGCCGCCGAATTAATTATCGCTAATGAGGAACTGTTGTTCCAAAACGAACAAAAGGAAAAAATGACCACCGATTTAATTCAACGCAATAAAGACCTGGAACAATTCGCCTATATTATTTCTCACAATCTCCGTGCCCCGGTAGCAAATATTATAGGGCTTTCCTACAGGCTCCAGCAAACCGGGCTACCAGATGAACTAAGAAGCCAGATCGGTGCCGGCCTTTCCACTTCAGTTACTAAACTGGATGAAGTGATCAGGGACCTGAATGATATTTTGAAAATAAGGCAGAAGGTTGACGAAAGTAAGCAGTTGATCCAATTAGCAAAGTTTGTCTCAGACATTCATTTAAGCATTGAAAAAATGATCGAAAATGAAAAGGCCGTGATTGTTTGGAATTTTACCGAAGCCGAAGAAATCGTCGCTATCAAAAGCTATTTGCACAGTATTTTTTATAACCTTATTTCCAATAGCTTAAAATACAGGCAATTGAAGGAGCCACCGATAATAAAAATTACCAGTCGTAAGGAAAATGGCAAAATTGTTTTGCTCTTTGAAGATAACGGAATTGGGATTGATCTTTCAACAGCGGGGGAGCATGTATTTGGATTGTATAAACGCTTCCATACTGATAGGGCCGAAGGAAAAGGAATGGGGTTGTACATGGTGAAAACACAGGTAGAATCCATGGGTGGAAAAATCAGTGTCAGTAGTGAAGTGAATGTTGGCACAGAGTTCCGAATTGAATTTAATTCCTGAGAAAACTTTTTATGATGGTACCCTCCCGCTTTATTATAGTTGATAATGACCCGGTGAATAATCTGCTATGTAGTTTGGCAATTAAAGATGCAGCCGAGAACGCCGATATCCTTGCCTTCACTGACCCTTTAAAAGCATTTGAGTATATCAGTACATATAGTGAAAGCACCAACAGTGTGAACATATTATTACTCGATATCAATATGCCTATCTGGTCCGGATGGGATTTTGCTGACCATTTTGAAAAGTTGGATGAGCAAATTAAAAAACGTTTTAGGATTTATATGCTTTCCTCCTCTATCGACAACGATGATAAGCTAAGGGCAGTAGAAAATAAAAACGTTGTAGACTACATTGAAAAACCCCTTACAGAAGAAAAGGTGTTTTCATTGCTTTGAGTGTGAGGCGATGTAAATTTCCTCAACTGTTGGATCAACTAGGAATAATTAATTGAAGCTTTCAGTTGATCATTTTAAAAGAACATAACATGACTATTCTCAAGTTTTGCTGCATCCTGGTTCTGACAGCCCTGTTCTTGATTGCTTGCAGTGATCCTAAAAATGCTGCGACCCCGGTCAAGCGCTATGGCATGGTTACGGGTTTAAAAGCGGAGAAAATGGACTATTACAATGAGCTGCATGCAGCGGTCTGGCCATCAGTTCAGCGGACCATTAAAGAATGTAATATCCAGAATTATTCCATCTTTCTGAAAGAGATAAATGGTTCATTAATGCTGTTCAGTTATTTTGAATATACAGGGAATGATTTTGACAGTGATATGAAGAAAATGGCCGCCGACAGCGCCACGCAAAGATGGTGGAAAGAGACTGATCCCTGTCAGCAACCGCTACCCGATGCTGCTGCAAAGAACCAGATATGGAGCCCTATGGAGGAGGTGTTTCATCAAAATTAGGAGCTGCCGTATCTATCATTTTGATTCAGAAATACAGGGAATACCGTTTTGCGCGTGCGGACCTAAAGGGGGCATGATTCGGTATTCCTGGATATTTTTCTGGACATCAAAATCCCGAATCTGGTAATTCGGTGTAAAGCGAAGTTCATCCCAATAAGTAGATCTTGGATTTTTGGATCGGGGGTCTCCGGTCTTTTGCATCCACGTCAGGAGTTGAGCTCTCATCGTTTTTTTGATCTCTCCCAAAGTAGGATCGGTGGCCATATTATGTAACTGGTAAGGGTCCTGAACCACATCATAGAGTTCCTCTTCGGGCCTATGTCCAAAGGCCAATGCAAAGTAATCCGGATTCCCGGGCGCAGCTTTGCCTTCCAGATTCATCACCAGGAATTTAGTAATGGAATTATCGACGTCACCATATTGACCTGTTGACTGATGAACGGTGGGGTTACCTGCAGGGTCTCTTTCGGGCATTGGATTCCAGATGTATAGGAAGCGATGATTTCTTACACCACGCATCGGATAACTTTGATTTCCTTTTCGCACATTAGCGTGGCGTTCTTTCTCCAGGAAAACCTGGGCACGATCTTGCTTTTGCCCGGCGAAAAGAGGCCAAAGGGACTGTCCGCTCATTTTTTCGGGCTTGATACCGGCTGCTTCCAGAAAACTCGGGGCAAAGTCTACAAAATTTACGAAGTCCTTAATCACGGTTCCGGCAGGGATCTTTTGGGGCCATCGGATAACTAAGGGCATTCGGGTGCCATAGTCGTAGATATTGGCTTTTGCTCTTGGGAAAGGCATTCCGTTGTCGCTGGTCATGACAATGATGGTATTGTCAAGTTCACCGATCTCCTCAAGTTTCCGGATCATTTGGCCGCACTCACGATCAAAGCGTTCTATTTCGAAGTAATAGTCCAGCATGTCATTTCGTATACAATTATTGTCGGGCAGAAATCCGGGGACAGTTACATCTTCCAGTCTCATTCCGTTTTCGAGTCCGCTATTGGCTTTGAAGTCCCGGTGGGGGTCGTTGCTTCCAAACCAAAATGTAAAGGGCTGATCCTTGGGTTTTTGTTTTAAGAAGGATTCAAAATCTGCATAGCCCTTTCCTGCCGGGTTATGAGGGAGTCCGGACACCAGGAAATCACCCGGCCCCCATCCTTTTCGGGTGGAGCCGGTGAAATACCCTGTTTTTTCAAGCAGGCTCACATAGCTGGGGTATTGAGCGGGCCATTCTGACCAAAGATTTCCCCCGCTTTCAATAGCATGCGGATACCGTCCCGTAAGAATACTGGCACGGGAGGGGGAGCAGGAGGGTGAGGCAGTGAAAGCATGGGTGAATAAGGCTCCTTCTTTGACCAGCCTGTCAAAACTGGGAGTTCGTACAACCGGGTCACCATATACACCTGCATATGGGAAAGACCAGTCATCTGCTATTAGAAATAAGATGTTGGGTCTTTTTTGCGCCTCGCTAAAGTTGGCGAATAAAATCCCTAATAGTAAAAGAAGAATAAGCCTTTCTTTTTTCATCAGTTAGATGTTACATAGTGAAAAGTACCTAACTATCCCTTAAGACCAAGTTTCTGCATCAACTTTTCCTTCCTGGCCTTAGAAACCATTAATTTTTCATTGGTACTCATGATCACATATCCGCCGTCAGTCCTGGCGTAATGGGTAACCGCATTCATATTGACAACAGTAGAATGATGAATGCGAATGAACATATCCGCAGGTAACATTTCTTCTATATCACCCAGGGGCTTGGATATGAGCAATTTTCTTTTGTCGGTTAAGATCACCCTGGTGTATGCTCCTTCAGCCAGGCAGTATAGGATGGAATTTACAAGAGCAAACTCATAACCATCTCTGTTTGGAAGCGCAATTTTTTGATCCAGGGCAGGAAGCTTAAAATTCTGCAAAAGGTTATTTATGTTTCCTTTATCACTTGTCTGCTTGATCTTCTCAATAACTTTGTCAACGGCTGTCTTAAGATCATGCGAATCTATTGGCTTCAGTAGGTAATCTACTGCGCTTAACCTAAACGCTCTCGCAGCGAATTGATCAAACGCGGTTGTAAAAATGATGCTAAAATTAATCTGGTCCAGCATTTCGAGCATTTCAAATCCATTCACCCAGGGCATCTGGATATCCAGGAAAACCAGTTGGGGTTGAGCCCCCTTGATAGCAAGTATCCCTTCTTTCGCTGAGCCGCATTTGGCCAAAATATGAATTTCGGGGCAATGCTTTTTCAGATCCGTTTCCAGGGATTCCAGGCTATGGCTTTCGTCATCAATGAGTATTGCGGTTATCATGTTATATATCTTGGAAAGTTACAATCACCCTCGTACCTAATGAATTGCCCTGATCATCTTTCTTATCAATTATTTCAACTTTTGTATGTCGATCGGTCAACATATTATCGACATCCAATCTGTTCTGGGTTAGATGTACTCCTTTGGATTCGTGTGTTGATGGCTCGCCCCTGAATTTGTTCTGCTTAGACATTTCCCTTCCAACGCCATCGTCATCTATAATACAGCAAATATCCGGACCCCTTTTTTCGACGGAGAATATCAACGATCCACCGGCTTCTTTAGGCATGATACCATGCCAAATCGAATTCTCCAGGAAAGGCTGTATGATTAGTGCAGGCAATGGAACCGATTTCAAATCAATGGAGCTGTCGATATTGAATTCGTAATGCAATTTTGAACCGAACCGCATACTTTCCAGTTGAACATATAATCGGCAAGTCTCTATTTCTTCATACAGATTGATCTCCCTTTTGTCTGAATTCTGGAAAACGGTCCTCATCAATTTTGAAAATGTAGTCAGGTATTTGTTAGCCTTTTCATTTTCGTTTTGATTGATCAATGATTTAATTGAATTCATACAATTAAATATAAAATGGGGGTTCAACTGCGAACGAAGTGCTTTCGCCTCAAGCTCCAGGGCATCCTTTTCATATTTTGCTTTGATTCTCTCTTGTTTGCGAACTTTTCTTGCGCTCAGGAATGATGCTAACCCAATTACTGTAGAGATCCCTGCGATACAGGCTAGCCAAAACCACCAGGTCAACCAGAATGGAGGTTCTACGAAAATATTTAAATTTATTTCCTTGGTTACCCATGCTGTTCCATCTTTTTTAGCTTTAACGTGCAGGGTGTAGTTACCGGCTTTTAACTTTTCGAAATAGAGCCAGTTTGTTCCATCACCGAAAAAAGAATAGGGCAAGTCGGTCCACTCGTTATTGAGTCCCTCAAGTTTCCATGAATAACTAAGGCTATCAGGATCTATTCCCCTGCTGGAGAAATGAATCTCTAATAAATCCACACTGTTTTTTAATCTGACATTATTTATTGTATCATCCCATCCTTTCCCAAAAAATGGAGCATCGAGTTGATTGCCATTTACTTTGATGCCAGTAATAAACGGTCCAACGGCGGTGCTGTCAATGGAAAATGTTTTCGAGTTGTTCTGCATCCAATTTTTGGCCCAATAAAGTAAACCGCCTTTACACACATAAAGAGTACCAAACGCGTCGGCCTTGATGTCCGAAGTCTCATCTTTTGATGTCTTAAACAGCGTATCAAGAATAAAAGTATACTTTCCCGTTTCAGTATCAAATATTGCGGGCACAGAATCCGCTATAGCAACAAAGTATTCATTTTTTGATTTTTTTGAAAATGTCCGAATGGGAAATGTCGAATTTGTAGCTAGATGCAGTTTAGGGTACAAGAAAAAATTGACGTCGTTTGTAATTGTGTTAAGTTTTCCCATACCTTTCTCGAGCGTGCTAAACCAGATGATGGTCCCTGATTTATTCAGTTCAAGGTTAGTGATGGTCAGCTTTTCATTGGGCGCCGGTTTGAGGGATCGATTTGTTTGGCGAGACCGTTTATCGTAAGCATAGATCCCGTTATTTGTTCCTACCCAAAGAAGCCTCGAATCTTCGGGATCATCTGCAAAAGAGTATGGAATAACTTTCGGACCGAAGGAAAATGATTGAACTGGCAAGGCACCTTTAATGACTAAAAAATTACTGTCCTTGTCTAGTCCCGGCAGAAATGAGGGAACCGTGTTGGGCTTGCCCAAATCCTTTAACCCACGCGTAGCGCCAGTAACAAAGTAAATTGAATCATTGTTTGACGCAATAAACAAAGTTCCTAAAGGATCAATCCAAATTTTGGAAACTTCCATATTAGTCCTGCCCGCATTGTTAAAATTGAAAGGTGCGTAACCTATTGCTTTAGTAAGATTATAGTTTATAACTCCAAAATTATTGTTGTTGCTGACTACGAATAAGATTCTATCAGGCCCTTCAACACATAACTTGATACCTGCTGCAGGGTAAAGGTCTTTCAATATGTTTGAATTCTTTCCCAGATAGATGTTCTTCCCGTTCTTGTCTGTTACACCGACATTAGTAGTTGATACCTCTATTTGCATTTTATCTATTTCGGCTAATCCCATGGAATGGGTAACCAGGGTGGGCCCTTTTGAAGTGGATAAGATGTTTCTAAAGGTTAGGGGTTTGGGTCCTTGAAAGAACTCGCGGGGAAGCGTTTTTAACTGCTGGGCTTCGGAACAATAATTCAGTACGATAAATAAAGAAATTAAGGTTGTGGATCTTCTCATCTGAATACTTTAAATAACTATATCTCCCTTGTTTCCGTTGAAAATCACTAGCCCCAGCCTATTAAAATTAATATTTACTAGCTCTATGTACTTTCCCACCTAATAAAAGGCAGTTCTGACTATACAATTGAAGGGAGCGGATTTACAGTTGTGCCAAACTGAGATAGAATTGGAGATACCAACCCGGACAAGCAAACCATTGAACCAGATATAGCAACCAGACATTGCTACTTGTTGAGAACCTATTGCCAGGCATAATTTGACTGAATAAGAAAATTGCCTGGCCATGAGAAAATTACTCTTTTTTTTGCAGATTTTATTTTGTTACCAGTGTTGTTTCGCAGTTGAGCCCGATACCATAAGGAAAAGACTAAATATTGTTGTATCTGCTAAAGCTTCACGTCCGGATCCGGCCATGATGAGTTTTCATACGCAAGCGTGGTGGAATCAGCTCTTTCACAAAAAGAAGTTCCGCTTTATTATAGTAAGCACAATGGATGAAGCGGTGACCCGTATCAGCGAGATCATAAAAAAAGAAAATGCGATGATCGGGAATATGTGGTTCGACAGTCATGGTCATATGGCTCGAAGGGTTTCTCTGTTGGAACTGGGTGATGTAGAGCTGAATTATCAATCCATTAAGGAACCCTGGATCGCTGAAAAACTCTTAGAAATAGGCAAGTACTGCGACAGTAATACCAGGATCTCCCTGGGGTCCTGTTATTCCGGCGCGGCCTATTATTCAGCTGGTATCGACAGCTTTCCACCACAACGCATGAATGGAGATTCCCTAATGAGGCAAATGTCAGAGATTATGAACCATGCAACAGTTTTCGGTTCGGTCAGTTGGGTCACTACCAAACCCGGCCTGTTCCGCGCACGTTACGCCAGTGCCGGTGGTCCTTTGGCAAAGAGACTTAAAGATCCGCGATTCAAACATGCATGGGACTCCCTGGGGCTCTGGAAGGCATACAAAGCCGATGAAGGTTTCCGGTATGTCAATACAGTATCACTAGATCATGATGCCTCTATACGGGTAGCTGAGGTAGCATTTTTAGATATTCCAACCAAAAGAAGGAAACAACAGCAAGTGAGCAAACAACTGAAAGAAGGGAACTTCAGCAGTAAATATTTCTATGAATACAAGGATCCCCTGCATGTGAAGAATGGGAAGGAAACGGCCATTGTACTGCAATAGTGGGGTCTGCTGTTTTTTGTAATAGCAAAAAAACATTTCATGCTTTCCTTTTTTGGTCTGTCTTTTGCAACAGGGTTGTGATTGATAACAACAGATTTTGCTT
>JANMHK010000488.1:0-4127 GCA_031375135.1 Sphingobacteriales bacterium
GACAAAATCCTTACCTACCGTATAACAATTGAATTAAATCAGGTCTAATGCCTTGGCCAGGAAACTGACCAGCGGAACAACCGTTAAAGAAGTCATGGATGGAAGAAAAAGATAAACTACCACGCAAAGGGCAATAGAAGCGAAAAACATTAACCAGTAGAAACGGCTCGATTTGGTTGCCATGAAGCTTAAATTTTGGCGAAGATAAAGGCTTCCTTTTGAATTCTAAAGAAATCAAAAATTACGTTATGTATTCTCACTATAATGTGTATTTTCGACACTTTAACCCAACTTATTTTTTACGTTGGTATTATTATGGCCTAAATTCAACGCTGCATGACCATTCGTTTTCTGTTGCGATTTTCTACCCGGCCAGGGCAGTCTATATATATTACTGGTAGTATTCCTCAACTCGGCTCGTCTGACACGGCCCAGGCGCTAAAAATGACCTACCTGGATGCTAGTTTCTGGGAAGCAGAGCTGGTACTTTCTTCCGCGGACCTTCCGGAATCTTTTACTTATAGATATATACTAAGGGATACCCAGCAGGAAACGATCATGGAATGGGGGGACGACCGAAATGTAGAGCTATTGAGAATTACCGCGGAAGAAGTGGAATGTATCGATACCTGGAACCATGCCGGAGACTACGAGAACGCATTCTTCACAACGCCATTTAAACAAGTATTACTTCCGCTCTCCAGGAATCCTGCTAAACCCAGACCTTTTCGTGGCAGCACCCATGTTTTCCAGGTGAAAGCTCCTTTATTGAGAAAACATGAATGCCTTTGTGTCATTGGAAATATCCAACAACTGGGTGCATGGAAGAGTACTGACCCCATCTTACTGAATAAGGAAGATAACTGGTGGACCCTCAAGATCAACTTGTCAGACGCGGCTTTTCCAATAGAGTACAAATACGGTGTATATGATGTGAAAGTTAAAAAGTTCACCTCCTATGAAGCCGGGGATAACAGAACCGTTGATACCATACTAAAACCAGGTAAAGTATTTATTATCCGCGACGGATTTGCCAGGCTTCCCAATGCTACCTGGAGGGGAGCTGGAATTGCCATTCCGGTGTTTAGTTTAAGGTCAGACCAGGGTTCTGGCGTTGGAGAATTTGCCGACCTTAAATTACTCGTGGATTGGGCAAAGGCAACCGGTCTGAAACTGATTCAAATCCTTCCGGTCAACGATACCACATCAACCCATAGCTGGACAGATTCTTATCCCTATTCAGCCATCTCTGCTTTTGCACTTCATCCCATTTATCTGAACCTTGAAAAACTTGCCGGCAAGGAATTCGAAACGGTTATCAAGCCCTTCAGAAAAAAACAAAAACTTCTCAACGCACTGACGGATCTGGATTACGAAGAAGTGATGAAATATAAACTGTCGG
Organism: Sphingobacteriales bacterium; assembly: GCA_031375135.1. GTDB lineage: Bacteria > Bacteroidota > Bacteroidia > Chitinophagales > Chitinophagaceae > Pollutibacter. The sequence continues at coordinate 1,403 of JANMHK010000488.1, forward strand.
CAATATGTGAACTATACCAACTGCAGAAAGATCAGGTTTTCAACTCACCGGATTACCTGCAATTTTTCGAAGGCAATAAGGACTGGCTAGTGCCTTATGCCGCATTTTCATATTTGAGGGATAAATATCAGAGCGCTGATTTTACTACCTGGAAATCTTACGCAGCATATGACGCAGCGCAGGCGGAAAAATTATGTTCGCCATCGCAAAAGCATTTTGACCAGATCGGCAAACATTTTTTTACGCAGTATCATCTCCATCTTCAGTTGCAGGAAGCGCATGATTATGCCAACAAACACGGCATCGTAGTGAAGGGCGATATACCTATTGGGATCAATCGTGAAAGTGTTGATGCGTGGATCGCCCCTGAACTATACAATATCAATATGCAGGCCGGGGCTCCTCCGGATGATTTTGCAGTCAAAGGCCAGAATTGGGGCTTTCCGACTTATAATTGGAGCAAGATGAAAGAGGATGACTATGGCTGGTGGAAAAGAAGGTTCGAGCAAATGAGCCGATATTACGATGCTTTCCGAATTGATCATATCCTCGGGTTTTTTCGTATCTGGTCAATTCCTGAACACGCGGTAGAAGGTATTATGGGACATTTCGTTCCGTCAATCCCGCTCAACATTACAGAATTTCATAAGGCTGGGATCTGGTTTGACCAGGCACGGTATTGTAAACCATTTATCAATGATTCCATCCTTTGGGAATTATTCGGCCCTGCAGAGAAAAAAATAAAACCCTTCCTCAACGAAACCGGAAACGGTTTCTACCAGCTCAAGGAAGCATTCGATACGCAGAAAAAAATTGAAGCTTATTTCAAACAACTGGAGACAGTTGAAGAAAACGAACGAATAAAACTTGGCCTCTACGAACTGATCTCTAATGTCATCCTGTTCGAAGAATCGGGCTCGCAAGGCATCGAATTCCATTTCAGGTTTAATATGCACAGCACGTTGAGCTTCAGATTCCTCGATCATCATACACAGGCTCAATTAAAAGAACTGTACATAGATTATTTCTTCCATCGGCAAGATGAATACTGGAAAAAAGAAGCCATGGAAAAGTTGCCCGCACTCAAGAGGGCCAGCAACATGCTCATTTGCGGGGAGGACCTGGGACTGGTTCCTGCATGTGTTCCTGAAGTGATGAAGCAGCTCGGTTTTTTAAGTCTGGAAATTCAGCGAATGCCGAAGGATTCAACCAAAGAGTTCTTTCATCCCAATGATGCGCCCTATCTTTCCGTTGTTACACCATCCACACACGACATGAGCACCATAAGGGGATGGTGGGAAGAGGAGCGGAGCAGAACACAAAAATTTTACAACAACGAACTCGGCCAATACGGGGAAGCTCCTTTTTACTGTGACGCATGGATCAACAGGGCCATCGTGATACAACACCTTTACTCCCCGTCCATGTGGTGTGTTTTGCAATTACAGGATATTCTGGGCATCAATGAGAAGTTAAGGAGGACAAACCCCCACGAAGAACGCATCAATGTGCCTGCAAATCCAAAGCATTATTGGAAATACAGGATGCATGTTTCCCTGGAGGAACTTCTTCGACAAAAACCATTTACCCAGGATCTTAAGCAACTGGTCACTGCCAGCGGAAGAGTATGAATATCCGCCACTATTCAAAAGAACTGCCTTTTCGCTACCCGTTCACCATTTCGCGGGGTACAAAAACCCATCAGCCAACACTGATCGTTGAACTGGAATCCAGGGGTATCGTAGGCTACGGGGAAGCTCCTTCGATCACCTATTATGATATCACCGTTGAGAAAATGGTGGCAGACCTGGAAGCAAAAAGACACGTACTTGAGAAATTTGCCCTTACGGATCCCGAACGTTATTGGCATTTCCTGCACCACTTATTTCCTAAGAATCCATTCCTGGTTTGCGCACTAGACATCGCTGGATGGGACCTTTGGGGCAAAATGGTCAAAAAACCCCTGTTCCAATTATGGAATCTCGACCTGAACCAGGCACCGTTGACCGACTATACCATCGGGATCGACAGCGTGGACATGATGGTCAGGAAAATGCAGGAAAAGCCCTGGCCCGTATACAAGATTAAGGTGGGCTTCGATGGCGATATGGAATTGTTGACTGAACTCCGCAAACATACCCATGCTCCCCTTAGGGTTGACGCGAACGCTGGCTGGACCCTGGAACAAGCCCTTCAAAAGCTCCCCATCATGCAGGCACTCGGTGTTGAAATGATCGAGCAACCCCTTGCGAAAGAGGATTGGAACGGCATGGCAGAACTATTCAGGGTCTCTGATATACCCCTTTACGCGGACGAAAGCTGCGCTTCGGAAGCCGATGTCGAAAAATGTAAAGACCATTTTCATGGTATCAATATCAAACTGACCAAATGTTCCGGTATTACACCGGCAAAGCGGATGATCAAACATGCCCGGACACTTGGACTCACGGTCATGATCGGCTGTATGAATGAATCAACTATTGGCACCGCCGCGATCATCCATCTTTCGCCCCTGCTCGACTTGCTCGATGCCGATGGGCCCCTGTTGTTACAGCAAGATCTGGCCACAGGTCTGACCTATGACGCAGGAAAGATTTCTTTTTCTGAAAATGGCCCCGGTTTGAGCATCTTTCCTAAACTCGACTAGCCGTACAACCTCTTTTATTTCCCAGCCCCTCAAATTAATCAGCTTTCCTTATTCTGTTTTTTTTCTCCAGCCACTGGA
>JANMHK010000535.1:0-14549 GCA_031375135.1 Sphingobacteriales bacterium
AACTGCTTGGCGATCATTTTATGATCCTGGCTGAATACATACTTTGAAATGAAAGACTCTTCATGGTGATGATGCTCATGATGCGTATCGTGCACATGACCTTGTGTTTCTACCACCTGCTGTCCCTGGATAATTGACTCACTCATCAGATTATATTTTCAATTCGTTTAAAAACTATTTAGTTAACTGTGCAATGGGTTTAACCGCTGCACTGTCTGTCACTGGCGCTGCCGGAGCTGGCGCCGCTTCTTTCACGGTAACGTACTGAGGTTTTTTAGTTCCAAGCCACGCATTATATTCTTCCTGTGTTTCCACGATAATGATCCCTTTCATTGAATAGTGACCCGAACCACACATTTGATCACAAGCTACTTCATACACAAAATCCTTATTCCCCGTGATCTTCTTCATTTCAACGGTTGTGATCTTTGGCGTGAACCAGACCGTAGTTGGAATACCTGGAACTGCATCCATTTTCAACCTGAAATGCGGTAAACCAAAATCATGTAATACGTCCTGCGCATTGATCACAAACTTTACAGGTCTGTTGACCACCAGGTGAATTTCCGTTGCCTCAACGTCGTCATGGCTCGCACCATCTTCCCAATCAACGCCCAATGCGTTTCCGTTTGATGCGTCGGTCAGCCTGTAATTCTTCCTGCCCAACACACCATCCTTACCCGGGTACCTGACCATCCAGTTGAACTGCTTACCTGTAACTTCTACAACCTGCGCTTCTTTAGGAGCATCCTTTGTAATGCCGATCCAGTAGTAAAGTCCGAATGCCACCAATACTGTCAGGAACAAGGCCGGCACAACGGTCCAGAGCAATTCCAATTTGTTGTTATGAGGATAATAGAACGCCTTTCTTTTTTCAGTGTACTGATAGCGCCATGCGAACCAGAACAAAAGGACCTGGGTCAGCACGAACACGAAGCCGGTAATGGCCAGTGTGATCCACATCATAAAGTCGATCTTCTCTCCATGGTCAGAAGCCGAAGGTTTACCCAACAAGGTTTTGTCGTAAAACAGCTCATTGCACCAATACGCCCCTGCCAGTCCGAGAACCAGGAATGCCATGAACAAAAAGGCATTGATTCGATTGTTCTGTTGGAACGTTTTCTCTTCGCCTTTCAGCACAGACACATATTCGCTGGCTTTGGCGATCTGGAAAACTACCAGAAAGGCCAGGGCCAGGATTGCTAGGATATAATAACCAGACATCTTTATTCTACTGTTTTAATAATTCGTTTAATAATCCAGTTTCTCTTCAACGAGTTAGGTATGGTGGACGATACTTTCTTTCAGGAAGGGATGATACGCCGGCACCAACGGCCTGCTGCTCAAACCCTTACCCACAAAGTGCATGATGAGACCAGCGTACAGTGCAAGTATACCGAATTCGAACCAACCCAGGCTATAATGTTCACCCATTGCACCCGGCATCACCATCTGGAAAAAATCAATCCAGTGACCTAGTATTATTAACACCGCAACAAATGTTATGGTTGTATAATTTCTTTTAGAACCCTTTCTCATCAGCAGCAGGAAAGGCAAAATAAAATTCACGATCAGGTTCAGGAAGAATATTCCCCTATATGGTCCCTGCATACGCGGCTTGAAATAAACGGTCTCCTCAGGAATGTTCGCATACCAGATCAGCATGAACTGGGAATACCAGAGATAAGTCCAGAATATCGAGAACGCAAACATGAACTTTCCTAAATCATGGAGTTGCTCGTCTGTTGTATACTCCAGGTAATCATTATTCTTAAGATATACCACGAACAATGCGATCAGTGACATACCAGACACAAACGTACTGGCGAAGGTGTACCAACTGTACATGGTTGAATACCAGTGTGAGTCAATACTCATTAACCAGAGCCATGGAATGGTAGATCCTACAGTGAGTCCGAAGAATACCACAAACACAGAGGCCCATACCGTATTGGACCAGATAAATCCTTTTCCTTCTTCAGCAGATAGCGGCTCGTTCGTACGCTCAGAAAGCTTCCTCATTTTCGCGCCCACGCCTGTCCATACCGCCAGGGTCAGAAATGTCCAAAACAGAAAAAACATGGGGTTCAACAAAGGACTCTTCCCTTTCAGGATCGGATCCTGTTCTACATGCTCTTTGTCAAGCCAATGGTAAATATGATGTTGATGCCCGAAAATGATGCCGAGAAATACAATAGCGGCAAGGATCGCAAAAACCGGAACCAGGGTAGAGATCGCTTCCGGCACCCTTCTGAACGCTATCTGCCAGCCGCCCATAGCCAGGGTGGTGATACAGATAAAGAACATGCTGGCGTTACAGACCAGCAGGAAGAAGGTACTGTTCTGGAGCAATACCGCCCAAAAACGGGTTTGATTATGCTCATCTTTACTGAATGCCAGGAAAAATATGCCGAGTAGCAATACCAGACCACCTACGCCTAAAAGGCCAAGTGACCATTTTTTGTATCCCGGAGTAACTTCAAATTGTTGCTTGATCATCGGATCTTATTAATACTTTCTAAAATGAATTTATTTAGTTGGTGCAGCAGCCGTTACGTCAGCAGCTGAGATTGGCGTTGCAGAAACTGCAGCGGCAACCGGTTTCTGCTTCGACTTAATATATGTGATCACCATCCAACGCTCTTTTGACTGCAACTGCGATGCATAGCTACCCATCAGGTTTTTCCCATAGGTGGTAGAATAATACATCTGCCCTTCAGGCATGTTCTCATATTTTGCATCTCCAACCAGGGTTGCCGGTTTTGCAGGATATGGACCATCGCCACCATTATACAAAGGTCCATTACCATCCAGTTTCGGTCCATGGCATATGGCGCAATTGATCAGGTAAAGCCTTTCAGCTTCTTTCATCTGAATGGGATCCATCGCCGGAAGCGGATTCTTTACTGCACGTGACGCATAATAACTAGCGGTATCGCCAGTAGCATCCTTCGTAATATGAAAAGGATACACCTCACCACGCTTCATCGTTCCCGCAACGGGTTCACGATTGGTCTGGCCATCCTTAAAAATGGGACTGGCCGAATAGGTTTCATATGCGCGGCTATATCTCATATCCGGCATGTACTCCTTTCCAGGTGTGCGTTGAACGTTACTGCAACTCACGGCGATAACCATGGTGCAGATAACAGCAAATGATATGATTGTTAGTTTCTTCATGTTCTTAGATCTCTTTATGCGATAACCTGGTCTTCTTTATAGAGTTTCTGCTCCCTGTCGTACCTGCCAATCCACCAGCCATCTTCTGCTACCTGGGTATTGATCTCCTGGGCTCCGGCTTTTGCAAGAAAATTCTTTACTTCTTCTTCATTGGTCTTTGCCGTACACTCGATCACCATCACAAACAAATCATCTGTGGCCCGAAGGTGGAAATGATGTTTCTTGATGAAGGGCGCCAGCTGGCAGAGATAACAAAATGTAAGTACCATTCCAACGGCAGCCATCAGGATCGTCAACTCAAATGTGATAGGGATCCAGGCTGGAAGGGCGAAGTTTGGCTTACCACCAATGTTCACCGGCCAGTCTTTTGTGAAAGACCAGGTCATGAAAGACACTGCGGTGGTGGTACCCGTTAGGCCAAAGATGAATCCGGCTGTATGAAGACTGGTTTCCCTGAGTCCCATCGCCTGATCCAGTCCGTGAACCGGAAAAGGTGTGTAGATGTCGTGGATCTTGTAACCTGCCTTTCTCACTTTGGAGACAGCCGGAAACAAAACTTTTTCGTCATCAAAACTACCTACTACAAATTTTTTAACTGCCATGTATCGCGTTTTACGATTAATGCTTTTTAATGATGCTTCACGGTTACTGTACCACCTTCATGATGATCATCGTGATGGGTCTCATGATAGAATTTCTCGGTTTCCATATTGTCCAGCGTAACCATGTCCGCCTTGAAGCTTTCGCCCGTTGTTTTCAGCACGTGCTTGATCTCCGCAATGGCGATCACAGGGAAGTACTTGGCAAACAGGAAGAAGCAGGTAAAGAACAATCCGAACGTACCCACATAAAAACCAACTTCCCAAATGGTTGGTCTGTAGTAAATCGACCAGGAAGATGGAAGATAGTCGCGGTACAGGGAAGTTACGATGATCACGAAACGTTCGAACCACATACCGATATTCACTACGATACTCATGATGAAAGTAAACAGGATATTGCGCCTCAATTTCTTAAACCAGAACAACTGCGGTGATACCACGTTACAGGTCATCATCAGCCAGTAGCTCCAGCCGTAAGCACCTGCAATACGATATTTAAAAAAGATGTCCATTTCGTATGGAACCTGGCTGTACCAGGCCATGAATAATTCCGTCAGGTATGCGCAACCCACAATAGAACCGGTCAGCACGATCACCTTATTCATCGCCTCAATATGTCCCAGCGTGATATAATCCTGCAGGTTCATTACTTTACGCGCAACCAGCATCAGCGTTTGCACCATGGCAAATCCTGAGAAGATGGCACCCGCAACGAAATAAGGAGGGAAGATGGTCGTATGCCAGCCCGGGATCACCGAAGTAGCGAAGTCAAAGGATACAATGGTGTGCACCGAAAGTACCAGCGGCGTGGATAAACCGGCGAGCACAAGAGAAAGACTTTCATGCCTTTGCCAGTGCTTGGTGCTTCCTGTCCATCCAAATGATGCGACACCGTAAAAATGTTTGCGGAACTTTGTTTTTGCACGATCCCTCACTGTTGCCAGATCCGGGAGAAGTCCTGAATACCAGAACAGCAAAGACACCGTAAAATATGTTGAGATCGCGAACACGTCCCACATCAGGGGTGAGTTATAGTTGGGCCATAAAGGACCGCGTGTGTTAGGATAAGGTAAGGTGAAAAAAGCCACCCATACACGACCCATGTGGAAGATCGGAAACTGGCCGGCGCACATTACCGCAAAAATCGTCATCGCTTCCGCCGCACGGTTAACACCCGTTCTCCAGCCTTGGCGAAACAGCAGAAGGATCGCCGAGATCAGTGTACCCGCATGACCAATACCTACCCACCATACGAAGTTGGTGATGTCCCAACCCCAGTTGATGGTACGGTTCACGTTCCACTGCCCAATACCGTAGACAACCTCCCTGTAAACGGAATAAACTCCGAATAGCAGGAACACTACAGAAATGGAAAATCCGATATACCAGAGACGCGAAGGCTTTGCCTCGATCGTGTGGCAAATATCCTCGGTAACATCGCGGTAGGTTTTTGTTCCATCCACTAAAGGTTCCCTGATCGGCGATTCGTATTTAATCAAACTCATTTGAAATACTATTGTCTAATTAGCTAATTGGCTGTTCTAAATTCACCACATTCCCTACATCCCCTACATTCGTCACATTTCATCAATGTGTCGCTTCTTCTTTTTTCTCCAAACCAGCATCTTTCTTTTCGCCCGTCATGATCTCTGACCCTGATGCATGTTCAGCGCTTTCAACGCCTACATGACGGTCCGTATTCCTGATCTTGGCAAGATAGCTGACACTTGGAAGTGCGTGAAGCTGGTCAAGTGCATGGTAAACAAGATCCCTTGATTTGCCATTCCTAACCTCTGAGATCGCACTCTTCTTATCATTTACGTTTCCGAAAACAATGGCGCTCGTTGGGCAAGCCTGTTGACAAGCTACCTTAACATCCCATTTACCTTCATTCCCGGTTTCCAGTGGCCTGTTGGCTTTTTTGGCTTCGAGTTTGCCCGACTGTAAACGCTGTACGCAGAAAGAACATTTTTCGATAACACCCCTTGACCTCACGGTTACATCCGGATTCAACACCATCCTCGTCAGATCATCGTTCATCATCATCACAGAATCATCCAACACCTCGCGCTGGTTATCAGCGAAGCTATCAGCACCCATATAATCAGCCCAGTTAAACCTACGTACTTTATAAGGACAGTTGTTGGCGCAATACCTGGTTCCGATACAACGGTTGTAGGCCATCTGGTTGATGCCCTCGCTGCTGTGATTGGTTGCGTTAACAGGACAAACGTTCTCACATGGTGCATTGTCGCAATGCTGACAAAGCATTGGCATGAATACTACGTTCAGGTTCTCCAGATCATCATTTCCTGAATCGTCACGATAGGTGGCGAAGTAGCGGTCAATACGAAGCCAGTGCATTTCATGCATCCTGAGTACTTCAGATTTACCAACCACGGCCACGTTATTTTCTACTGTACAGGCCACTGAACACGCACCGCAACCGATACAGCTGTTCAGGTCAATGCTCATTCCCCATTTAACACCTGGATAAGGAAAGCTTGGATACAATGTGCCTTCAACGGCATAATTCCCATTTTCTTTAGCGTAGTCTTCAGTAAGATGTTTCTTCACATCAGCCACTACCTCAGGGTTCTTGCGGAACTCGTTGATATTATATTCCCTAACCACATCCGTTCTGCCCTCGTACTGGTTGTGGGTTTGAGTATAAGCAACCTTATAAACTTCGTTTGTTTTTTCATAGCTCACATCGGCTACTGCATAGTCGAATGTAGTGCCGTCGAATCCAACAAGTGGATATGCGTTCTGGCCCACATTGGCAGCGGCTCTGCCCACTTTCTCATGCCTTCCGTAACCCACTGCAAGAGCAATTACGTTAGGATGCATGCCGGGGATAGCCAGCACCGGAAGCTTCATTTCCCTGCCACCGATTTTCAGGGTGATCACAGGTTTTGTGACTTCCACTTCATACACATCATCCAACACAATGCCCAGTTCTTTTGCCATGGCATAAGAAATCACGGCATAATTGTCCCAGGTTGCTTTAGTGATCGGATCAGGCAACTCCTGTAACCAGGGGTTATTCGCATCCTTACCACTGCCAACCGTATTTTTTTGGTAGATCACCAGTTCGGCCTTGCCGACTTTTTTGGCCGAAGCCGCAGCAGTGGCGGCAGCAGCAACTATTGAACCATTGAATGAACCTGCCGCTGGAGGCGCTGCGTTTTCCAGCACACCATCCTGTAGCACTTTATCAAAGGCTTCCTGTCCTCCCAATTTGGTCAGCCAGAACTTCCTCATGTAATCACCGTACTCAGTATTGTTACCGCTCCACTTCATCAAAGAAGTCTGGAATGCGCGGGTTTTGAATAATGGGGTAATGGTAGGTTGAATGAAACTGATATAGCCTGATTTTCCTTCCGCATCGCCCCAGCTTTCCAGGAAGTTGTTATCAGGAATGACGTATTTGCAGAGCTGTGTAGTTTCGTCTTCTTTCTCAGAGAAGGACACAGAGAATTTTAGTTTCTTAAGGCCATCAGCAAATTTCTTTGCATCGAAATAATCATAAGCCGGGTTAACACCGTAAACCAATAAGGCTCCGATGCTGCCGGCATTCATATCATTCACCAGCTGCACCATGTCTTTGTCAATACCCTGTGCGGTATTGATGGTGGTGGCCCAGTTGATGGTTTTACCATTTGCTCCGATGGCTTCATTGATGGCATTTACCAGGATCTGGATGTTGACATCATTGCTTCCACAAACCACCAGGGCATTTCCTCCGGCTTGTTTCAGCATATTGGCTGTCACGTCAAGGCCTTTCTTCAAACGGGCATCTGCAATGGCCGGAGCAGTAACAGAACCGCCCAGCCTTGCCAACAGGTTGAGCACAACGGCTGCTGTTTCAGAAGGACGATGTATATACCTGTCATCGGCATTGGCACCCGTCATCGAGAGCCTGCTTTCGAACTGGATATGTTTACTCATTTGGGCATTGGAAGGATCGATCTTCCTGCCGGTGCTGTACTGGCGGGCGAATTCAACCGGACTGATCCAGGTACCCAGAAAATCAGCGCCGATACTTACAATCACTTTGGCATTGTCGAAATGGTAGGAAGGGATCGCCCTTTTGCCATAACTCGCTTCATTGGCGAGCAGCATACCGCTGTAAGACATAGCGTCGTACTGCACGTGTCTGCTGCCGGGATATTTTGCCAAAAATTCAGAGATGACCTGGCGGGTAGTAGGCGACGTCATCGTAGAAGTCAGTAGCGCCAGCGGCGCGCTCCCAAGACCGGCGAGTGATTCACCCACCATCTTGTCGAAAGCTTCGAATGTAGTCACCTCTTTGAACGCTTTGCCATCATGCTGCATAGGGTAGCGCAAACGGGCCGTATCATATATCCCAAGTACAGAAGCCTGTACCCTGGGAGAAGTACCTCCTTTGGTAATGGAAGAAAGCTCATTGCCTTCTATCTTAATGGGCCTTCCGTCACGAACCTTAACTACAACAGGAACTACCTGATCGTCCTGCACATAAGTACTGGCGAAAAAATCAGGAATGCCTGGTACAACAGTATCAGGCTTATTAAGATAAGGAATTGCTTTCTTTACAGAAATATCACAACTTGCGGCAGCCATGGCGGCAGCAGTACTGAAACCCAGGTATTTTAAAAAGTCGCGTCTGGGTGTTGAAGCACCCATCAGCTTATCGTCTCCTTCTACAGGCAGGTCCTCAGCGAATTCGTTCTGTATGCTCTGCTCATAAGCGTTGCTGTTTTTCAGTTCGCCTAAGGATTGCCAGTACTTTTTTTGCTCCATATTGCTGTTGTAAATTGAAGTTAGTTTCAGGTGGTTAACGCAGGATAATGCCCGTTAATAGTGGCATTTCATACATTCGGTACCGCCGATCTTTTCAACCGTCACGCTGTCAATCTTCTTATTCTTGAGATCCTCGTGGAATTTCTCGTAAATGCTATAAAACTTATTGTCAGTGAATTGAACTTTTGATTCCCTGTGACAGTTGATGCACCAGCCCATGCTGAGGTCCGCAAACTGCTTCACCTCACCCATTTTCTGGATCTCTCCATGACAGGTTTGGCAGGCTTGCTTACCCACGGTTACGTGTTGGGCATGGTTAAAATATACGTGATCAGGTAAATTATGGATACGGATCCATTCAATCGGCTTGCCCTGGCCATTATATGTTTTCTTGGCAGGATCCCAACCGGCATAGCTGTATAATTTTTCTATTTCAGCGGTTCCATCCACTGTTGAGCCATCCTCACGGAAAAGCTTCGGCCCTTTTACATACTCATTGATACCCATATGGCAGTTCATACAAACATTCACTGAAGGAATGTTGGCGTGCTTGCCTTGCATGGCACCATTGTGGCAATACAAACAGCTGATCTGGTTGACACCGGCATGAACCGTGTGTGAATAATAGATCGGCTGAACAGGTTGGTAGTTTTGGCTGCGACCCAGTCCACGTGCGCCCTGGAATACATAGAACCCGCCCACCATAAATAATACGATGGCGGCAAGGGCTATATAGGCCTTATTGCGATAAAAAGGAACAGCCTCTTCGATGCCGTGGCCTTCCCTTTCGTCGGATAGTTTCCTAAGATTACTGTTCACCTGGAGCAGGATCAGCGCGATAACGGCGAGGATCAGTGTCAGTATGCCAAACAACAGGGTGTTGTCATTATCTGAAGTGACGTTTGCCGGAGATGCGCCATCAGTCGCAGGACCAGCGGGTGCAGCTTTTGCCAAAGCAGCAGTACTGACATAGGCCAGGATGGCATCTATATCTGCGTCCTTCAGCTCCGGGAACGCCGGCATCTGGATCTTGTTGTATTCAGCGTAAATAGCAACAGCGCGGGGATGCCCGGCCTTGATCAGGCCAGCACTGTTCCGTACCCAGCTATAAATATCTGCCTTTGCAGGCCAGCGTTCTTCCACACCTTTCAGGGCAGGGCCCGTTAAATTCTTATCAACTGCATGACAGGCAGCACATTTTTGCTGAAAGATGGCCTTGCCATCCTGAGCATAAGTGTTTATTGAAAATGCAATCAAAAAGAAAAGAACAAATCCAGAATAGAGAGATGTAACAATGGATCGATGATGACTCATAATCACAATTGGTTGATGTAAAGTGGATAAAATCCCACTTTGGCTGCAAAAATAAGGCACGAAGCCAACAAAATATCAACAACTATTACTTTTTTTTAACCTAGTGCTGGCGCGGTTTTCCCGCGATTGTGCAACTTATGCGCTGCATATTGTCATTATAATGTAATCAAAACTGTTGAATGAACTTTGCGGTTGCTTTTGTGGTTGTATAGACAATTTTTCATCTCTTTGCCATATGTTCGAAAAACTCAAGGCTAAATGGAAGGTAAACGGAACCCAACTGTTCCTGATACTTTGCACATTTGCAGTTACCGGAACCCTTACGGCCTATATTTCCAGATCCATTACCTCCTGGGTTGGATTTGACGCCCAAACTTTCTGGGGCTGGAAATTACTGCTTAGGCTTTCAGTGCTGATCTTCGGATACCAGGTGATCATCCTCATCGTGTCTTTCTTCTTCGGACAGTTCCCCTTTTTCTGGAATTATGAGAAGAAAATTCTTCGATGGATGCTGGGAAAAGGCAAAAATCTGCGTGAAAAAGCCCAGAAGCCTGCCCAAGTTTAACAAGTAAAATTTCGTAATTGGCTATTTACAATTGACTTTTACCGCCCCATGAACCCCAGATCAGTCATCATATTTGCCTCCGGAACGGGCTCTAATGCGCAAAAAATCATCAATTTTTTCAGAAACGACCCCGCGGTTCACATCAGACTGATCGTTTCCAATAAAGCGGATGCAGGGGTGCTTGATATCGCAAAAAAAGAAGGAATCCCCAGCCTTCTGATCGAAAAAGAACGTTTTTTCAGGGGTGACGCTTATGTGGAAGAACTGAAAGCCTATCATCCCGCCCTCATTGTGCTGGCAGGGTTTCTCTGGAAACTCCCCGCAGTACTGGTAAAAGCCTTTCCAAAGCAAATCATTAATATTCATCCCGCTCTGCTGCCCAACTACGGGGGAAAAGGAATGTATGGGCATTTTGTGCACGAAGCCGTTGTAGCCGCAAAAGAGCCGGAAACAGGCATCACCATTCATTTTGTGGATGAATTATACGACCACGGGGAATATATTTTTCAGGCAAAACTGCCGGTTGACAAAGATGATACCGCGGAAAGCGTTGCCCTAAAAGTGCTGCAACTTGAGCATTACCACTTTCCACGCGTGATCCAGTCCCTACTCTTAACCCATCCGGTGCCATGAAAGCCATCCTGACTCTAATCCTATTTTGTTTTTTTGCGTCCACCCAGGCGCAGGATCTCATGATCAGCGGCACGGTGCTGGACTCCACCCGAAAATTCGTACTCCCCGCTGTAAAAGTCACCAGCACTTCAGGCGCGGTCTCCTATACCGACTCTGCAGGCTATTATAACCTGCTGGTGAAATCGTCCGATTCTGTGAATTTCACCTACCGAAACAAATCCACCATGTGGTACGCCGTAAGCGCCATCAAGAACACGCGCGCATTCGATCTGGCCCTGCAGGTGACACTCTACGATGGTTATAAAACCCTGCGGGAAGTGATCCTTATCGGAAAATCTTATCGCCAGGATTCGCTGGAAAACCGCCAGAAATATGGCAAGGTCTTTAACGGATCCAGAGGCGGACTGCGCCTCAGTACCAGCAACTCAACCTATGGCGGAGCAGGCCTGGATCCCAATGAGATCATCAACCTGTTTCGATTCAGGCGCAACAAAAGCCTGAAAACCATGCAGAACAGGCTGCTCCAGGAAGAAGCCGATAAGTTCATCAACTACCGTTTCAATAAAGACCTGGTCAAGCAGATCACGGGCTTCCAGGGCAGCAACCTGGAAAGGTTCATGAAAATCTGGCGGCCCGACTATGAGTTCACCGCCATGACCTCGGAACTAGAGTTCAATACCTGGATCCTTGAGGCATCACGCGCCTATACTCGCGGCGAAATGCCCTGGATCTACAAAGAGTAACGCTTTTCGCCGCAAACCTACCACTGATGTTTGCAAAAGCAGTTCCCATAGATTCTCAGTGAAATCCGTGGATCTCAACTTATCTTTTGAAAAGGCCCGCCTTTAGGCCCGTAGCGAAATCCGTGGACCTGAAACTGATGTTTTCATTACATTTAGAAAAAACTACATGAAAGCGATCTTCGTTGGGCTTTCTGCCCTGCTCTTTCTGCAAGCTGGGGCCCAGACCTCCAAAACCCTGCTCCAACCATCTTCTCCTTCAGCACTCGGCATGTCGGACGAACGTGTGAAACGCATCGACCAAAACCTACAGAGCTGGGTAGACAATAAAAAGATGAATGGCTGCGTGGGATTCATCGCGAAAAACGGCAAGATCGTTTACAACAAAGCGTTTGGGTACGACAATCTAGACAAGAAAACCCCGATGCGAACCGATCATATTTTTCGAATCGCATCGCAAACCAAGGCCATAACTAGTTTAGCCATCATGATGCTTTACGAAGAAGCCAAACTTAACCTGAACGATCCCGTTTCAAAATTCATCCCGGAATTCAAAAACCCAACTGTTCTGGACAAATTCAATATGGCGGATACCAGCTGGACATCCGTTCCTGCAAAAAGGGAAGTGACCATCAAAGACCTGCTCACCCATACTTCCGGCCTAGCCTATGCCCAGATAGGCTCAAAGGAAGCCAATGCGATGTATCACAAATACGGAATTGTTGGTGGCATCGGTGTGCCCGGATTTGTCCTATCGGATGTTGTCAAACGGCTGGGCAAGTTGCCGCTGTTTCACCAGCCCGGAGAAAAATTCACCTATGGACTCAATACCGATGTACTGGGTTATGTAGTTGAAGTGGTGTCAGGAATGACGCTGGATAAGTTCATGGCAAAAAGAATTTTTGAACCCCTGGGCATGAACGACACCTACTTCTACCTGCCTGCAACAAAAAAATCAAGACTGGTCAGTCTTTACCAACAGGATGAAACCGGCATCAAGATGATGCCGGAAAGCATGAACATTGTGGAAACTTTCTATCGGGACTATCCGAATATGGATGGAAAATATTTTTCGGGAGGAGCAGGACTTTCTTCTACCATCTACGATTATGCAATATTCCTGCAAATGTTATTGAACGGTGGAACCTATAATGGCAAACAGATCCTTGCCCGCAGCACGGTGCGCATGATGACTAGCAACCAGATCGGACCCACAGTGAATAATGGGGATCAATTCGGACTGGGCTTTGGACTCACCTCATTAGAGGAAACTGCCGGCACACCACTCAACGAGGGTTCCTTTGAATGGGGCGGCATGTTCGCCACCACCTACTGGGTTGATCCTAAAGAAGGACTTGTTGCCCTGTTTTTCAGGAATATATGGCCCACTAACTTCAACGGTGGTGGCATGTTTAAAGTGCTGACCTATCAGGCGCTGGCAAATTGATCCGAAGGTTCGATCATCATAAAACAATTTATCTTTTGAGAACAAGATCACTCTTATTACTTGCAACTTTAATTTCGGCTACGCTTACCAGTTATAGTCAGTCATATCACAGAAAAGCTGTTTTGATCGATACACATAACGACTTCTTCAGTAAGACCGTTGAGAGCGGATTTCAATTTGACCAGGACCTGAAGGGTAAAACACATTCAGATCTTGGGAGGATGAAAAAAGGCGGCGTTGATATCCAGATCTTTTCCATCTACGGAGATGGAACCAAAGGGTACGCCCATGCCAACCAGGAAATTGACAGTCTTTACTCGGTAACAGCGAGAAACCCGGATAAGATGATGATCGTAAAAAATACTGCAGATCTGCAAAGAGCGGTAAAAGAAAAAAAATTGGGCGCCATGATGGGCATGGAAGGCGGGCACATGATAGAAGGCGATCTGAATAAACTTCAGGCTTTGTACGACCGTGGTGTAAGATATATGACCCTGACCTGGAACAATAGTACCCCATGGGCCAGCTCTGCTGCCGACGAGTCTGCCAATAAGATTCCCCAGGAAAAAAGGGGCCTCAATGAATTTGGTATTGAAGTGATCAAGAAGATGAACTCGTTGGGCATGATGGTAGATCTTTCGCATGTGGGTGAACAAACATTTTTAGATGCTATTTCCGTAACAACCAAGCCCGTTATTGCATCCCATAGCTGCGCCTATAGTCTCGCGCCTGTTTTCAGGAACCTGAAAGATTATCAGTTGGCTGCACTTAAACAGAACAATGGAGTGGTATGCATTAATTTCTTTTCTGCTTTTCTGGACAGTGCATTAGGCAGCAGGAACAAGACTTTTATGCAAACCCATAAAACCGAGATCGACTCACTGAAAAAAACCGGGCTAACGCTGGTCTATATTCTGGACGACCTGTTTGATAAATACCCCGGCCAATTTGAGGAACCGCCCCTGAGTTTATTGATCGACCATATCGATTATATCGTCAAACGCATCGGCATTGATCATGTAGGGTTAGGATCAGATTTTGACGGCATTAACTCTGCGCCAAAAGAATTAAAAGGCGTAGAAGATTTTCCAAAAATTTCAAAAGCACTTAAAAAAAGAGGCTACTCAAAATCAGATATCTCAAAAATACTGGGCGGCAATGTGATGCGGGTTTTTGCAGCCAACGAGAAACCAACGAGTGGAGATCCGTTATTGAATCAGTAAAAAACTAAACTCCTTGCAGCATCAAATGGAAAACAGAAAACAAGAGATAGCACCCCTTTC
>JANMHK010000032.1:0-12593 GCA_031375135.1 Sphingobacteriales bacterium
GGTGTATTATTGGAACTGTTGGGATTTTTCTGCCCAGTGCTTTACTGGTATTATTTTTCTTTCCGGTCTGGCAGAATTTGCAACGGTATAAGGGGATCTACCGATCGCTGAAAGGGATCAATGCCGCCGTGGTAGGGATTATGACGGCGTCTACCATATTTCTTACGCGGGAAATATCTTTCATTGATGCCATTGATGGAGAAGTGGTGAGCTTGCTACAGATAGGGGTAATCACTGCTACTTTCCTGGTACTGATGTTCACTCGAATTCCAGCACCGCTGATTGCGATGGCATGTCTCGCATTGGGTTGGTTTTTTTAGAAAGATTGCGCTGGTTTTTGCCGGCACTGTATTCTGTTTTGAGCTGAGCCGTTCTGGAAATGATCGCCCAGGTCCTACCTTTAATCTGCTTGGTGTATACTCTGCTTTTGCAACACTGTTGTTGATACGATTGTACGTGGCTTGCCCTTGATCTGCAATGCTGCGCCGTTGGTATAAATTATAATACAGTGGGCTTGTAATAATGATTGGCTTCGATGTCTTCTTTCACAATGTCGGGTACTAAATAACGAATAGAATTGCCTCTTTTAATCATCTCACGGATATGGGTAGACGAAATTTGGAGAAGTGGTGCATCCAGGATGATTTTCTTGATGGGTAGATCTTCCCTTACTTCAAATCCCGCACGCGCATAAACGTAGAGCGTATATCTGCTCATGATCACTTCTGCATTTTTCCACTTGTCGAGGTTCTGAAGACTATCGCTTCCCAAGATGATCGAGAATTCGTGCTCTGGATATTTTTCTTCCAGATATTGAAGGGTAGTAACTGTGTAAGAAGGTTTTGGTAAACGAAATTCGATATCTGAGGCTTTCAGATTTTTCTCGCCTTCAATAGCCAATTGAATCAGGTGAAGGCGATGGTACTCGTTGAGTAATGATTGATTTTGCTTGAAAGGATTTTGAGGGGAGATGACAAACCATAACTGCTGAAGATCCGTTTCCTGGACCACGTGGTTCGCAATGATCAGATGACCATGATGAATTGGATTGAAAGACCCAAAGTATAGCCCAATCTTCATAATAGCTTGAAAACCAATGTGTTAATATAAATTGATGCCGGGTTTAAACTAAATTTCTTCTACAAATACCTTTGCGGCTTCATTCAAACGTAAACTCAGGTGATAGCCTGCGACTTGAATGGAGATAGGGTCACCCAGCGGCGCAACCTGTTGAATAACAACACGTTCACCGGGAATAAAGCCCATTTCCATCAGCTTGAGGAAGATATCATCTTGCTCAAAATCCTTAATTCTCACGGGTACGCCAACAGCTACTTCAGATAATCTCATTGCTTGAATTTCATGGCAAAGGTACGTCTGCTTAGGTATTATTATTTTTGAATGATGGCAACAATAACATTTCATGAGCTAGAGAGAACTTCCTGGTTTAGACAGCGTCGCTTTATGAAAATGTTTTTGCAGGATCTATTCACGCGGGAACGGACCCCACTGGCCGATCTTAGTTTCATATTCTGTTCGGATGATTATCTGATTGGGATCAATACCGAGTTCCTGAATCATGATACCTATACAGATATCATCACATTCGATCTGACTGAAAGCCACGCCCTGCCCAACGCGCCTGATTCTAAAGTTCCCGGCGCCAGGAATAAGACGCGAATGGGGAAGACTGGCGAAATCTATGTAAGCACTGAGCGGGTAGTCGATAACGCCGAGAAATTGGGCGTTGACAGGAAGGACGAACTACGAAGGGTAATGATCCACGGCTGTCTGCACCTCTGCGGCTACAAGGATAAGTTAAAAGACCAGCAAGCTGTGATGAGGAGAAAAGAAGACCAGTACCTTAGTCTTTATAAGAGACGTTCCACGTGAAACAATCATTTTTTGTCATTCTTCTATTCCTTTCTACCTCGATCATGGGCCAGGGCAGCGTGGTTTTATTGGACAAGCCCTTCATGGCCTCCCGTAAGTTCGACCCTGTTATGTTGGCGAAACTTGAAAAGCTCCCCGGTTATCAGGGCCTAAAGCCCCGTGCTCAAGAGTTCCTTTATTGGGTCAATACCATGCGCAGTAATCCCAAGGCCTTTCAGGATCAATACATTATTGGGTTTCTCAACCAGTTCCCAGAGGCAGACGCTCCTGAGGCAAAGGATTTAATGGCGGATCTTCGTAAAGCTGGTCAGCTTCCATTACTATCGATCTCGTCAGTTTTATCCAATACAGCCCAGCAGCATAATGATTTTCTTGTACAGAAGGGCCGAATCAGTCATGCAGGCAAGGGTGGGAAGGACTTCGGTCAGCGCATGAGAGAGGCCAATGTCCAATATTGCGCCGGAGAGAACATCTTTGATGGTCAGGATGATGCCCTGGTAGGACTGATCTTGTTATTGATAGACCGCGGAGTACCCGGAGCTGGCCACCGGCAGGCATTACTAAATCCTCAATTTCAGGAGACTGGGATCGGAGTTGGCTATACGGACCAGGGCAGGATGTTCCTGGTTCAACAATTTAGTTGTAAGCAATAGGGATTCGGTCGCTGCAAACCCCATTTAGGTTCCCAATTCATCATTTGATCTCTTTGTTCCACGTGGAACAGCTGCAAATTGACCTTATCTCTGTCCTTCGCTGCCTTAGAAGAGCAGCAATCTGACCTTATCTCTATCCTTCGCTCCCTTAGAAGAGCAGCAATCTGACCTTATCTCTATCCTTCGGTGCTCAGGCCCAGTCTTACAGAGTCGCTCAAAGAACCGGCGAGAACAAATCCTCGATTATCGCCCCCGTGTTCGTAATTTTGCAGCGATGTTCCCCCAATACGATGTAATAGTAGTAGGCGCCGGTCATGCAGGCTGCGAGGCGGCAGCGGCAGCAGCGAATATGGGCAGCAAAGTGCTGTTGGTGACCATGAACCTTCAGACTATTGCCCAAATGAGCTGTAATCCGGCCATGGGCGGCATTGCCAAGGGGCAGATCGTGAGGGAAATTGACGCCATGGGCGGGTATTCCGGCATTGTGACGGATCAGTCCATGATCCAATTCAGGATGCTCAATAAGTCCAAGGGACCTGCCATGTGGAGTCCCAGGGCCCAAAGCGACCGCATGTTGTTCTCCCAGAAATGGAGGGAAATGCTTGAGGCGACTTCCAATATTGACTTTTACCAGGACATGGTTAATGGCCTGATCGTCAAGAATGGTCGATGCCTGGGCGTTATTACGGGATTGGGACATCATATTGAGGCTAAAGCAGTTGTCCTGACCAATGGTACCTTCCTGAATGGCTTGATCCACATTGGGGAAAAGCAATTTGGCGGTGGGCGGATGGCGGAGAAGGCTGCTACTGGGATTACTGAGCAGTTATTGGAACTCGGACTGGAAAGCGACCGGTTGAAAACGGGGACACCACCACGAATTGATGGAAGATCGCTGGACTACTCAAAAATGGAGGAGCAGAAGGGCGATGAAGAGATAACAGGATTCTCATACAAAGACATTCCGCGCATAAAACCTTCAGAACAAAGGAGTTGCTTTATCACGTATACAGATCAGTCGGTGCACGACATCCTGAAAACGGGATTTGATCGAAGCCCGATGTATGCCGGTCGTATCGAAGGGGTTGGGCCCAGGTACTGTCCGAGTATTGAAGACAAGATCAACCGCTTTGCCGAAAGGGAAAGACACCAGCTATTCGTAGAGCCGGAAGGGTGGAATACGATTGAGATCTATGTCAATGGGTTTTCAACCTCTCTGCCGGAAGAAGTGCAGTTCGCAGCCCTGAGAAAAGTCAAAGGATTCGAAAACTGCAGGATGTTCAGGCCAGGTTACGCCATCGAATACGATTATTTTCCACCTACTCAGCTTCAGTACTCATTGGAAACCAAGCAGTTAGCTAATTTATTCTTTGCGGGACAGATTAACAGCACCACGGGTTACGAAGAGGCTGCCTGCCAGGGCTTGATGGCGGGGATCAACGCCCACCTTAAAGTACGTGAAGAAGCGCCACTGATTTTGAAAAGAAGCGAAGCGTATATCGGGGTATTGATAGACGACCTAATCAGCAAGGGCACTGAGGAGCCATATAGGATGTTTACAAGCAGGGCTGAATATAGGACCCTTCTTCGGCAAGATAACGCCGATATGCGCCTAACGGAGCTTAGTTTCAAGCTGGGGCTGGCTGGAGAGGACAGGGTGGATGCGGTTCGGGCCAAAGAGGATGGGGTGGAGAGAATCAAGAAGATCATGGCTGAATTGACCATTGAACCTGCAGATTTCAACGGGTTTTTGGAAAGCAAAGAGTCGGCAGCGCTGACCCAAAAGCAGAAACTGGGGCAGGTCATCTTGCGCCCTAATATTTCTTTAGAGGAAATGATTGCTGAAATACCTGCTGTTAATGCCGTTTTGGGCAATGAAAACCGGGATCATCTGCAGCAGGCTGAGATCCAGGTGAAATATGATATCTATATCGGCAAGGAAAGAGAGCTGGTTTCGAGGATGAGCCAATTGGAAGAATTGGAGATCCCCAGCGCATTCGATTACAAAAAAGTTCAGGCGATAAGCAACGAGGCAAGGGAAAAGCTGAATCGGATCAAACCGCAGACATTAGGCCAGGCCTCGCGCATATCGGGCATCAATCCCAGTGATGTTCAGATACTCATGGTTTACATGGGGCGTTAGTCAACCTCATTATCTTTCAAAAGAATATAGCAACGGCAGGTTTTAAGCAGCAACGATCATCAGGTTGTCCTCAACCTCTGTTTTTGCTGAATCCTGCCCAAGCAGTTCCAGCTTATTCATGTATTGAAGTTGTTGCGCCATCCAATCATTAAAGGCGAATTGCACTTTCTGAACGAGCTTACTCTTTTCATGGATTGAAAAACTATGTTCCCAATGGTCCATTAAGACGTTCAGTTTTTCCAACAATAAATTTATTTTTTCTAATTCCTGCTCAAGAAGGCTCACCATAAAAGGAGCTGTGATGGCAAGAGATGGGAATAGCGTTTTTTCTTCATGAACTGCGGTAAGCCTCGCCAAGCCCGTCAACTCGTTAATCCCGTCAAATGTTTCTTTCACCTGCCCTTGGTTGCTGATGTTCATCACCTGCGCTCGCAGCCCCGTTTCATAGAGCTTTGTCCTGAGCATTCTCTGTAAACCGGTCATCTTTTGTTCTTCTGTAGTATTCATTTCCTGCCTTTTTTAATATTCAATCTGTTGACTTATTTCCTGCCTTAATTCCAATGCTTGTTAGACGAAACAAATCTATCATATGTTACATCTCTTGTCAACAAGATTGTGATGAGCACATTTAAAAGGACATCAGCAATGAACGGATGTTGCATGGGATGAACGGGGCGACTTGTTAACTAATCTTAAAGTTGTATTTTTATCCCTGGTCATATCATTCGCTAAAACCCTTGTCCCATGCGTACTTCAGAGGAAATTCAGAAAATATTCCCCATGTTCGATCCCAGGCTGGCTGCCTTTATTTCGAGCATTTCGGAGGAGAAAACATTTGATGAAGGGGCAATAATCATGAAGACCGGCCAGTACTTCAAGGCTACCATGCTGATCATCAGCGGTAAAGTCAAACTGTATAGAGAAAGTGATGACGGCAGTGAATTCTTCATGTACTTCCTCGAGTCGGGCAACGCATGCGCCCTTAGTATGATCTGCGCTACAAGAAATCAGGCCAGCGAGATTATGGCAACGGCCGTGGAACAAACCGAAGTATTGATGATCCCAACGGCCTATATGGATCAGTTGATGACCGAATATAAAAGCTGGTACTATTTTGTGTTGGAAACTTATCGATCCCGTTTTGAAGAACTCCTTACTGTGATTGACCATATTGCATTCAAGAATATGGACGAAAGGTTGGAGTGGTACCTGAAACAGCAGTCGGACAAATTAGGAAATCAAATTCATCTTACCCATCAACAAATAGCAAACGATTTGAATTCTTCCAGGGAAGTGATCTCCCGGCTCCTCAAAAAAATGGAAAAGAATAAAGCCGTGTTGCTACACCGTAATAGCATCGAAATTCTGACTTAGGTAATGAAGCCAACGGCCACCCGTTTCGAGCAGGACCAATTTCTCAATGAGCTAATGAATCAGTGAGTCGATGAGTCAATGAGCCAATTAGTCAATGAGCCAATTAGCCAATTGATCCCCTGAGTGATTTCTGTCACTCATAAAGGGCAAAACTCTAATTAGCTTTGCATTATGGAAATCGTTGGCTACGTTGCTTCATTGATCATAGGTATTTCGCTGGGCCTTATCGGCGGCGGCGGCTCTATACTCACCGTACCGGTATTGGTCTACCTGTTTCATATTGATCCGGTGCTGGCCACGGCCTATTCCCTGTTTATCGTTGGGGCAACCAGCCTGGTGGGCGTTTTCCCCAAGTACCGCGACAATATGGTGAATATTAAGACGGCGCTGATCTTCGGAATTCCTTCTATTCTTTCGGTATATGCCACCCGCAAATGGATAGTTCCTGCCATTCCGCAGGAAATCATGACCATTGGTGATTTCACCATCACCAAACCGCTGGTGATCATGTTGTTGTTCGCCGTGCTGATGACGGCCGCGTCAATTAGTATGATTCGGGATAAAGCCACCATGGATAAAGAAGTAGTACGTGAACAGACCTTCAACTATCCACTCATCGTGTTGGAAGGATTGCTGGTGGGCGGATTAACAGGTCTGGTTGGTGCCGGCGGCGGTTTTTTGATCATCCCGGCTTTGGTACTGTTGAGCCGACTTCCGATGAAACAAGCCATTGGTACTTCCTTGCTGATCATTGCCATGAAATCGTTGTTTGGTTTTCTGGGCGATGTGTCGCATACGGTGATGGACTGGAGATTGCTGCTAAGCGTAACCGGACTGGCTATAATTGGCCTTTTTATAGGGAATGCGTTTAACAGGAAAATCAACGCCCATACCTTGAAAAAAGCCTTTGGCTGGTTCGTACTGGTGATGGGAATTTACATCATTGCCAGGGAGCTATACTTCGCGTGAAATGTTACCTCCAGCGGTGACTAAGGTCATAGTTCGAGGCAATTAAACCATAGAAATTTGTAAACGGATAAACCCAACAATTATGAAAGTTGAGCAGATCTATACCGGGTGCCTGGCACAAGGTGCGTATTATGTAGAAAGTAACGGCGAAGCAGCGGTCATCGATCCGCTGCGGGAAGTAGCCCCTTATATTGAAAGGGCTAGAAAGGATGGCGCGTCCATCAAGTATGTGTTAGAAACCCATTTTCATGCTGATTTCGTTTCCGGCCACCTTGATCTGGCTAAGGAAACGGGCGCAGCTATTGTTTATGGTCCCACCGCAGCACCTTCGTTTGAAGCACATATTGCAAAAGACGGGGAAGAATTGAAGTTGGGAAAAATAACCATCAAGGTGATCCATACTCCAGGGCATACGATGGAGTCTTCCTGTTTCTTGTTGATAGACGAAAATGGCAAACAAACAGCATTATTCTCCGGGGATACGCTTTTCATTGGAGATGTGGGTCGACCCGATCTTGCTCAGAAAGTAAAAGCTGAGCTGACAGAAGACATACTTGCCGGTCATCTATACGATTCGCTTCGGAATAAGATCATGCCGCTGGCCGACGATATTACGGTTTACCCTGCTCATGGCGCAGGAAGTGCTTGCGGTAAGAATATGAGCAAGGAAACTACAGATACCCTTGGTCACCAGAAAGCAACCAACTACGCACTTCGACCCGAGCTCACCAAAGAAGAATTTAAGAAGGAAGTATTGACAGGACTGGTTGCGCCACCTTCATATTTCCCACTGAATGTGCTGATGAATATCCAGGGCTACGACAGCATCAACGAAGTGCTGAAGCGCGGACAACACGCTCTTTCCCCCGCAGCTTTTGAGGCCGCGGCAAACGAGACCGGTGCACTGATCTTAGACACGAGAAATCCGGAAGAATTTGCAAAGGGCTTTATACCCAACAGTATCAATATTGGTATCGACGGAAATTTTGCTCCTTGGGTAGGCGCCATGATCCCCGATATTAAACAGCAGATCTTAATTGTATGTGAGCCTGGTCGCGAAGAAGAAATCGTTACACGTTTGGCGAGGGTGGGTTATGACTATTCCATTGGCTATCTCGATGGCGGTTTTAATGCATGGGTAAACTCAGGACAGGAAGTTGATAAGATCAAACAGGTCGATTCAGTTGAATTAGAAAATGTAATAGCCCAAGGCGGTATCATATTAGATGTCAGGAAGAAAAGTGAATATGAATCTGAGCACCTGGTGGACGCTGAAAATGCACCGCTTGATTTTATCAACGAGAGCATGCAGCAGATCAATAAGAATAAGACTTACTATGTTCATTGCGCGGGAGGCTACCGGTCGATGATCTTTATATCTACCCTTCGTGCAAGGGGCTATGATAATCTTATTGATATAAAGGACGGGTTCAAGGCATTGAAAGAGTCCGGCAAATTTAAAATTACAGATTACGTGTGTCCCACCACGTTATTATAAGTTTTTCATTAGTGTGTTTGAGGATTAATACAGGGGGATGTTTCTACTTCCCCCTTTCCTTACACCCCAGGTAGTTGAAAACTCGATCATCGCCACATCGTGCATTAACCAACAGCCCATCGTGAAAACCCCATCGTTCCCACATCTTACATCACCAACAGACCATCGTGAAAAATCCATCATTGCCGCATCTTGCATCAACCAACAGCCCAACGTGAAAACGCTGCTGCTATTATTTTTGTTATGGCCATGCTCTTCTGCTTTTGCACAATCCGACAGTTTAAAAGATAGTGCGGTTAACCAAAATCAGGAGCTATCAAATTCTGCTAATCACAAGGACAGCTTGTCTTTAGCCTATGCATTGAAAAAAGGCAGTAAGGTTAGTTTGCACTTACGGCTGTATTACATGACCACCAACAATGAAAAAGAGCTAAGCGATTACTATGCCTACGCTTTCGGTGGCGGGCTTAAATATCAGACGGGAGTTTACAAGGGATTCCAATTTACGGTAGGTGGATTTTTCCTTTGGAATCTCGCTTCTTCGGATCTCACCAAACCAGATCCTTCTACAGGTATTTATAACCGCTATGAAGTTGGTCAGTTCGATATGGAGGATTTTTCAAAGAAGAATAATATAGACAGGCTCGAGGATTTTAATTTAAGCTATCGACTTAAAAAATCGATCGTGACGGTTGGAAAACAAAACATCAACACGCCGTTTATTAATTCCCAGGATGGCAGGATGAGACCAACAGGCGAACAGGGTTTGTGGTTGGACGTTCAGGATATCCCCCGAACGAGGATCCAGGCGGGATGGTTGAACAAGATTTCACCCCGTGGTACCACCCGGTGGCTGGATATGGACCAGTCTATTGGTATATACTCAGCTGGGCTGAACACGGATGGAAAGAAAAGTAATTACAAGGGAAATTTACAATCGAAGGGCGTTGCCCTGTTAGGACTCACTTACCAATTGAAACCAACATGGACCCTGCAGGCCTGGGAATATTATACGGATAATATTTTCAACAGCTTCCTTTTACAATCAGACGCCACATTCAAACTGGGAAGCAGTAGCGCCTTAATAGCCGGGGTCCAGTACACCTATCAGCATGCAATCAGAAACGGTGGGAATGACTCCATTTCTAAAACCTATTTTGACCCCAAGCAAACGTCGAATGTCCTGTCCGGCCGGTTAGGATTCCAGGTCAAAGGCTCCAGGTTTTTGTTTAATTATACGCGCATCACGGCCGATGGCCGATTTCTTTTTCCCAGGGAATGGGGGCGCGAGCCCATGTACACCTTCATGAAAAGGGAACGGAATGAAGGCCTTGGGGACGTCAATGCTTTTTCCTTTAGTTTTTTTAGGGAATGGCAAGAAAAGATCACCATGGAATTAGGCTATGGGTACTACGACCTGCCGGGCGCAACAAGGGTTGCCCTGAATAAATACGCCATGCCTTCTTATCATCAGCTTTTGCTGGATCTCAATTACTCCCTGGATGGGTTTCTCAAGGGGTTGCAATTAGAGTTTTTATACACTTATAAGTTACAGGCCGAAGAAATTACAACAGCGCGTTTGGTGATCAATAAAGTGAACATGCATCACCTTAACTTTATTATAAACTACCGTCTGTGATATTCGTCACAGTCGTGCTACCTAATATTTAGGTAATTTGTATTCACTATCAAATTCATCATATGTTAGAATGGCTTAAACACCCCTGGCCCTGGTATATTGCCGGTCCGCTTATTGGATCAACGGTGCCGATACTTCTTATCCTTGGAAACAGGACTTTTGGTATATCCTCATCCCTTCGGCATGTATGTGCTGCTTGTATTCCTGCGAACATCTCCTTCTTCAATTACGAGTGGAAGAAAGAATCATGGAACCTGTTGTTTGTTGCAGGTATTGTCATTGGTGCTATCCTGACCACTTTTTTTCTTTCAGATCCGGAAGCGGTTCACGTTAATCCGGCCCTCGCTAAGGAGCTTAGCAGTTACGGCGTCAACGATTATAGAAATATGGTTCCGGTAGAAGTATTTAACTGGCCAGCCTTATTTACGGCAAGAGGCTTTATACTCATGGTAGTAGGCGGCTTCCTGGTGGGATTTGGTACTCGTTATGCTGGGGGTTGCACGTCGGGGCATGCTATTATGGGTATTTCAAGTATGCAGTGGCCTTCCGTGATCGCAACCTGTTGCTTTATGGCGGGCGGATTTCTGATGGCCAATCTCATTTTGCCCCTAATTATGAAACTCTAATATCAATTTATGGAATCAAGTGTAGAATTTTTAGAGAAGGCCAGGAAGTTCGAAGAAAATACGGATTTCGAAACGCGCTCCCTCGACGCGCAATGTGTGAATAATATGGAAGAAGACCAACCCTGGTGGCATCTGTTGAAATATCTTTTGATGGGAACATTATTTGGTATCGCGCTGGTAAAATCCCAGGTGATGTCGTGGTTCAGAATCCAGGAAATGTTCCGGCTGCAGAGTTTTCACATGTTCGGTGTTATTGGCTCTGCCATTTCCGTTGGGATGATTTCTGTATTGCTGATCAAAAAATTCAATATCAAAACGATCTACGGCGAGAAGATCATCATTCCCGAAAAGAAGTTTAACAAAGGCCAGGTCTATGGCGGTTTGCTTTTTGGATTTGGTTGGGCGATGACCGGAGCTTGTCCAGGGCCATTGTTTGCACAGATCGGCACGGGTGCCACTGTCGTGATTGTCACCTTGGTCAGCGCGATTGCGGGAACCTGGGTCTATGGACTAGTGCGTGAGAAATTGCCTTTGTAATTGAATAGGCTCTTACCATATGTTTTTCTCGGCTCTATACTGGCTGGCTGCAAAAATCAGCCAGCAATTTACAAGGCACCGATGGAGCAAGCACCCTGGCAAGGTTGGAATAAGTACCAGATCAAATTGGAAGATAGCCTCGCCAGATACGGGCATGAATTGATTTCAAATACCTCTTTCTATCTCGGTCCTAAAGGAAAATTGGCGGCCATCACCAACGGCATGAACTGCCAGAATTGCCATCTCAATGCGGGTATCGTTCCCTATGGAAATAATTACAGTGCTGTGGTGGCCAACTATCCAATGTTTAGGGCCCGAAGCGGCGGACTTGAAACCATCCCAAAACGGGTTAATGATTGTATTGAAAGAAGTCTGAATGGAAAGGCACTGGATACCAACAGTAAAGAAATGAAAGCGATTTTGGCTTACATGCATTGGCTGGGGGACGATGTTCCAAAGAAAACAAAACCAATAGGTTCAGGTATTCCGAACCTGCCGGAAATGAATCGGCCTGCAGATCCTCAAAAAGGCGCGCTGGTATATATGCAAAAATGCCAGACCTGTCATGGTGCTAACGGGCAAGGACAACCGAATGCTGAAGGATACGGATATACCTATCCCCCACTCTGGGGTGAACACAGTTATAATATTGGCGCAGGGCTTTACCGGCTATCGCGATTTGCCGGGTATGTAAAATATAATATGCCTTTTGGGACGGCCAATTATAAAAACCAGGCCCTGACAAATGAAGAAGCCTGGGATGTAGCGGCCTTTGTGAATTCGAGGCCGCGACCTAAGATGGACCTGTCGAACGATTGGCCAGATGTATCTAAAAAGCCAAAAGATCATCCTTTCGGTCCATACACCGATGGCCTTAGCGAGCAACAACATAAGTTCGGTCCATGGAAGCAAACTAAATAATGGCCGAATCAACAAACTTTAATCAAATGTGCGAAAACCATCTTACTAATGACCGGCGAGATTTTCTGAAGAAGATGTCATTAGCAGGATTAGCGATGGCTGGCGTTCCTCAAATTGCCTCGGCCCAATTGAATGAACTTGGGGATGAAAAGGACTGGAAAAGATCTGTAGGCCTAAAAGAAGGTAAGTTGCAGCGGATCACGCTTTTACATACCGCAGATATCCACGGTCAGCTGGAAACGCACGACGAGTTTTTTTGGGAAGGTGGACAACCGGCTTATCGAAAACTTGGCGGATTTCCGGTGTTGAAGACTATGCTGAAATCATTGAAGGCCGAGAA
>JANMHK010000070.1:0-4936 GCA_031375135.1 Sphingobacteriales bacterium
CTACAAGTGGTGGGAGAAAGACAATGGTGGTTTTGGAATGCTGGGTCATGTGTTCAATAAGTACGGTTTCGTGACTAAAACTTTGAATGAAGGCCCCACACATGCGAATTTGAAAGGCGTTTCCGCATACCTGATCGTGGATCCCGATTTTCCGAAAGAAAATAAATCGCCCAATTATGTAGATCAGAAACATGTAGATGTACTGAAAAGATTTGTGACAAATGGGGGGACTTTAATTCTGATGGGGAACGATAGCGGGAATGCAGAGTTCGCGAATTTCAATATGCTGGCTGAGGCCTTCGGTATGCATTTTAATGAGAACATGCGGCACGATGTGATCAACGATAACTACCCGCAGGGAGAAATTAAGATGGATACGGGGAATCTGGTTTTTCGTACAGCCAAAAGCGTATTCATCAAACAACTCAGTACAATCACTATCAGTAAACCAGCCGAAAGTCTTTATTCGGAAAATGGAGAAGCGCTGATGGCTGGATCCCGGCTCGGCAAGGGTGTAGTGTTTGCAGTGGGAGACCCCTGGTTCTATAACGAGTATGTAGATGGACGGAAGATACCCCTCTATTATGAAAACTATAAAGCTGCGGAGGACCTGGTGAAATGGATCATCGCTCCTAAGCTCAAGCAATAAGAACTGAATATGATATTATCTAAAGAAGCGCTGGGGCAGCTTGATGGAAAGCCCGGTATCGAAGTACCAGACCAAAGCCTGCTTGAATTACCTGAGAAAGTATTGCAATTTGGAACGGGTGTTTTATTAAGGGGCCTGCCCGATTATTTCATCGATAAGGCCAACAAGAAAGGCATTTTTAATGGCCGCGTTGTAGTGGTTAAATCAACGGAAAGTGATAGCTCTGCGTTCGACAGGCAGAACGGTCTTTATACCATTTGCGTGAGGGGTGTTGAGCACGGGCAAACCGTTGAGGAGAATATTGTCAATGCATCTATCAGCAGGGTATTAAGTGCAAAAACAGATTGGAAAAGGGTTTTAGCATGTGCACATAACCCCGACATCAAGGTGGTCATTTCCAATACAACAGAAGTGGGCATTCAATTGGTTCAAGACGATATTACCGCTGAACCGCCAATTTCATTTCCCGGGAAACTGCTGGCCTTCCTTCATGAAAGATTCAGGGCCTTCAATGGCAGTTTGAGCAGTGGGTTGGTGATCATACCTACTGAGTTGATCACTGATAATGGCAGCAAGCTCCGTTCAATAATGCTTGAACTTTCCATTCAGAACAATCTTGATCAGGCGTTCATCAAGTGGCTAGAGAACGCGAACAAATTTTGTAATTCACTTGTGGATAGAATTGTTCCGGGTAAGCCCGCTAAAGCAGAGCTAGCCAGGTTGGAGGGGGAACTCGGTTACCATGATGAGTTGCTGACCATGAGTGAGGCATTTCGTCTTTGGGCCATTGAGGGGGACGAAAAGATCAAGGAAATATTATCATTCAGTGCGATAGATGAAGGCGTTGTCATTGCCCCCGATATCACGCTATTCAAGGAACTCAAGCTTCGCCTCTTGAATGGTACGCACAGTTTCAATTGCGGACTTGCATTTTTGTCGGGCTTTGGAATCACGCGCGATGCCGTGTTAGATCCCGTGTTTTCTGTATTTGCCAAAAACCTAATGCGCGAAATTTCGGATTCGATTCCTTATGAAATCGATGCGGATGTTAAAGCAGCGTTTTCCAGCCGCGTGTTTGAAAGGTTCTGTAATCCCTTTATCGACCATAAGTGGATCAGCATAACCGTTCAGTATACATCCAAAATGAAGATGCGTAATATTCCCTTGTTGAAACGACATTATGAGTTGCAAGAGACGCCCCCTGCTCATATGGCTATGGGCTTTGCCGGATACCTCATGTTCATGAAGGCAAGCCGGAAAGATGGCCATCGATTTTTTGGCGAATTGAACGGCGTGGAATATGAGATCACGGATGACGCTGCTGAATATTTTTATGATGCCTGGAGTAAACATGGCTTTAACGGGGTTGCTCTCGCGGTGATGTCTGATGAGGCAATCTGGGAGATTGATCTGACTAAGCTTACTGGCTTCCCCGAAGCCGTTCAGAAGAATATGCAAAGCATTGTTTCACAAGGAGTCTTGCCAACCATCGCGTCTCTGGAGCAGGTGAGTCAAACCGCATAATATCTGATCTCAAGCTGCGCTTTTTGCCCATAAAAGTTTCTTATCTTTCCCTCGCGATGAATATTTCGGTTATGTCAACTGGAGTATATTGACCAACAGGAGCAGACAACCGCTAAACTGTGAATTATGGAGATCCGTTTTCAGAATAGTCCGAAAGAAACGCGTGATATGAACACTGATCAGCTGCGCGATCATTTCCTAATGCAAGGACTGATGCACGATGATAAGGCCAAACTCGTGTATTCGCATTACGACAGGATGATCACTGGCGGCGTAAAGCCCGTAAAAAAAACCGTTGATTTGCCCAATCATGATGAACTGAAAGCAGATTATTTTTTAGAAAGAAGGGAGATCGGCATTATCAATGTGGCTGGTGATGGTGTAGTTACAGCAGATGGCAAGGCATATCATATGCGTAAACTGGATTGCCTCTACCTCGGAAAAGGCACCATCGATGTACAGTTCAGCAGCAAAGACAAGAAGAATCCGGCAGCATTTTTTTTCCTTTCTGTTCCCGCTCATCACAAGTATCCAAATAAATTGATGACTAAGGACAAGGCTACGCCGGTGGACCTGGGGGCAGCAGGAACATCTAATGTGAGGACCGTATATAAATACATCCATTTGGATGGGATTAAGAGTTGCCAGTTGGTGATGGGTGTAACTGCTTTGAAAGAAGGCAGTGTATGGAATTCTGTACCGCCGCATACGCATACCAGGCGTATGGAAGTCTATTTCTATTTTGATGTACCGGCGGATCACCGGGTTTTCCATTTTATGGGCGAGCCCAAAGAGACCAGGCACCTGGTAGTCGCAAATCATGAAGCTGTTGTTTCTGCACCCTGGTCCATGCACTATGGCGTAGGAACTTCTAACTATACCTTTATCTGGGGAATGGCGGGTGAAAACCAGGTCTTTACCGATATGGATCCCGTTTCTATTGCAACCATAAAATAATAATTGCTTCCATGATCAATAATGCTATTGGAGTGCCAGCTGTTGGCAAATACAGGTGGACCATTTGTGCGCTGCTTTTTTTTGCCACTACCGTGAATTATCTCGACAGGCAAGTACTTAGTCTGCTGCAGCCATATCTGGCGGAGCGTTACAGTTGGAGCAATACCGATTATGCAAATATCACCGCGGTGTTCCAATTTGTTTATGCGTTTTCGATGTTGTTTGCGGGGCGGGTGATCGACGCGCTGGGCACTAAGAAAGGCTATGCGATCGCCATTATTGTTTGGTCCATCGCTGCAGCCATACATGCTCTGGCGATCCCTGCAGGGGAGATGATCGTTGCGTTATTGGGTTGGACGGGCATTGCGGGATTTTCAGTTTCGGTGGTGGGCTTTATGTTTGCCAGGGCGGCACTTGCCATTGGAGAGGCAGGAAATTTTCCCGCAGCTATCAAGGCAACAGCCGAATATTTCCCCAAAAAAGAAAGATCATTTGCGACTGGCATATTTAATTCCGGTACCAATGTAGGCGCTATACTGGCACCACTCAGTGTTCCCGTAATTCGGGTATACTGGGGTTGGGAAGCCGCATTCATCATCATGGGATTGATCGGGTTTATTTGGCTGGCATTCTGGCTTTATTTATACGAGAAGCCTGAAGAAAACAAGCGACTAACCGCTGATGAACTGGCCTATATCAATGGCGGTGAAGAAGAAGCTGCCGCAGTGGAACAGGCCCCAAAAGAAAAAGCGGGTTGGTTTAAATTATTAGGATACCGGCAAACCTGGGCATTTTCAATTGGCAAGTTTATGACCGATGGCGTTTGGTGGTTTTTCTTGTTTTGGCTTCCTGCCTATTTGAAAGTCACTTATGGAATTGTGGATATGGCGGTCATCCTGCCACTGGCCGTATTATATACGCTGGCTATGTTTGGTAGTATCGGCGGCGGCTTATTTCCCATGTATTTTATCAAGAAAGGATATCAGGTTTATGATGGCCGCATGCGAGCCATGTTATTGATCGCAGTTTTCCCATTGGTGGTATTGGCAGCTCAGCCACTCGGACATATCAGCTATTGGGTACCGGTTATATTGATTGGCATAGGTGCTTCGGCCCACCAGGCCTGGTCGGCCAATATCTTCACAACAGTATCTGACATGTTCCCTAAAAAAGCGGTGGGCTCTATTGTGGGAATAGGTGGAATGGCAGGAGGCTTGGGTGGTGTGGTGATGTCAAAGCTTGGCGGTGCTCTTTTTGATCACTACAAGGCACAGGGTCATATTGAAACCGGTTATACCATTATGTTCACCATCTGTGCCGTATCTTATTTACTTGCCTGGAGCGTGATGAAGGCATTGGTGCCGAAGTATAAACCCATTACGGATCTTTAGAATTGGCTAATTAGCTAATTTACTCATTGGCTAATTCATTGATTCCGTCTCCTTCATAGAATTCAATCAGCTAATGAGCTAATCAGCCAATTCCCTTTCCGAACCGTTCATCATAATCACACTCCCGAGTGAACCTCTTTAGCGGCATAATTGTCATCTTTGCAATCATATGCTGACTATGAAAGTTATTTTATTGAGATCTGCTTCATTACTCTTATTATCTGTTTTATCCCTTACCAACTACTTACAGGGCCAAGATATCCAGATCAAAGGAAGGGTCCTCGACAGCTTAACCCGCAAGGCAGTTTCCTTCGCCAGTGTGGTATCTCCCGGGCAGGGTAAAGGGGCTACGGCCAATGTGGAGGGCAATTTCAGCCTGGTCATCAACAAGGCCGGTGAAGATCTTTTGGTCAGC
>JANMHK010000178.1:0-2304 GCA_031375135.1 Sphingobacteriales bacterium
GGGGTATTGATAAACTCATGTTTGGCTATGGTTTTGTTTGCTCCCGGTACGGCGGTAGTTGAAATGGGCACATCCATGAAAGAGTTATGGTTGAATACCACTACATAATTTTCTCCTTTTTTAAAATGTTCTTTACCGCGCGTAGTAAAACGTATGCCTGACAAAGGGAGGAAGACGGCCATCCAAACCCTGACTACGTCAAGGAATACCCTGGTACGCTTCGGCTCGTCATACAGGTATCTTGTGGCCCACATAGGTATCCAGAAAATGAGCATGGTGATCAGGAAGATGATGGCTCCCCAGATCATGAACAACTTTCCCAAAAATGATTTGATCATAATTTTTGAATTGGCGAATTGTCAAATTGCCGGATTAACGGATTAATTAGCCAATGAGCCAATTAGCTAATTAGCCAATGGGGTCAGTTGCCAGTCTATCGGGTCTATCCCGTTCTTTACCAGGATGGCATTTGCTTTTGAAAAATGCCTGCACCCAAAAAAACCTTTGTCTGCAGAGAAAGGAGATGGGTGGGCAGCTTTCAATACATAATGCCTGGTTTCATCGATCAATGGTTGTTTTTCCTGGGCAAATCTACCCCAAAGCAGAAAAACGACATTTGATTTTTTTGCTGAAATGATTTTGATAACCGCATCCGTGAATTCCATCCAACCAATTCTGGCATGGCTATTGGGCTGATCGGCCCTGACCGTGAGCGAAGCATTCAATAATAAAAGACCCTGCTTTGCCCATGGGGTGAGGTTACCATAATCCCGTGGCATCTTGATTCCGAGGTCTGCTTCAATTTCCTTGAAGATGTTTTGTAGGGATGGCGGAGGCTTGATGCCCGTTGGCACCGAGAAGCTTAGGCCATGAGCCTGCCCCGGTCCATGGTACGGATCTTGCCCGATCAGCACTACTTTGAGTTGATCGAAAGGAGTTTGTTCAAATGCGTTAAATATCTGGGAACCGGGTGGATAGACCGTGCTGTTGCTGATCTTCTCTGTTTTCAGCCAGGTCACGATCTCTGCGAAATAGTCTTTAGTGAACTCATTTTTCAGCACATTTTTCCATCCCTGCTCGATCTGTACGTTCATTGTTTAAAAGCTGGTTTTGTGCAAACTATAAAAAAATTATCTTTGCAGCAAAATCCCAGGATTTAGGGTTCCGTAGCTCAGCTGGATAGAGCGGCAGCCTTCTAAGCTGTAGGTCTCGCGTTCGAATCGCGACGGAATCACAAAGTAAACAAAACCCGCTGCTATAGCGGGTTTTGCTTACTTTGTTGGTTATGGATTAATACTTGCTTCCGCCTTCATCAATATTATAGAGCGTGTGGATCAATTGCATCCAGGCTGCGGTCTCCACTTTACTCACGGTTTCATTCTTTTTATATTCCCCCGCATTGACAAATTTATTGGCCCGTTCAGGATTGCCTGTGAACAACGCCCTTTCACTGGCCAGGAAATCACGCATCATCCCTAGCTCTTTTTTTGAAGGATTCCTGCATACGATCAATCGGAATATATCAGTGATCTTTTCGTCATCGCCTTTTTTATCGGCGGCAAACTTCTCTCCAAGTACCCTGGCTGCTTCCAATACCTGCGGATCGTTCATCAGCACCAGGGCCTGCAAGGGCGTACTGGTTCTTGACCGCACCACTTCGCACTGATCCCGATTACTGGCATCAAATACCAATAGGGCAGGAGGGGGCAACGTTCTCTTAATAAACGAATAAATGGTCCTTCGGTACAGATCTTCTCCATGATCCTGTACATAGGTCACTAATTCACCACGTCCCGAAGTACTGGACTCCCAAAGTCCTTTGGGCTGATAAGTTTTAACACTCGGACCTCCAATTTCCCGCACCAGTAGCCCACTGCTCGCTAATACCAAATCCCGCTGTTCCTCTGAACTCAACCGCTGCCGGGAATAACGCGACAGCCATACATTATCAGGATCCTGGCTGATCTTTTTTTCATTTACTTCGGACGACTGCCGATAGGTGGCCGACATCACAATCTGTTTGATAAGCCGTTTAATATCCCAGCCATTTTCCGCAAAATCAACGGCAACCCAGTCGAGCAAGGCAGGATTCGAAGGCAATTCTCCCTGCACACCGAAATCAGCTGCTGTTTTTACAATTCCCCTTCCAAGCAATTGCAACCAGATCCTGTTTACATAGACCCTTGCCGTCAGCGGATTATCCCCGCTGAATAACCACTGCACTAACCCATATCGGTTATTCTTATACGTTAGACTGTCGAACTTCAGTACACTTGCTGGGGTAGTGGGCACTACTGTATCTGC